>JALHUR010000261.1 GCA_022867325.1 Candidatus Aminicenantota bacterium
AATGTTCTTTTCGACGTAGATCTCCGCGCCGCGGCGGACGCCGGATTCCTGCTGGAGCATCCGGGCCGCCCGATAAACGAGGTTGGTCTCATCCCAAGGAATGGACGGCTCGCTGCCCGCGAGGACGATGTCGGAGTCGTCCCGCCGGGCGATCCGAAGGACGTCGAAGAGGTCCACGGATTGGAAGACCGTCTTGATGTCGTGGTAGCCGTCCTCGCGCTTGGAAAGAACCTCCAATCCGAGGTTGATCTTGGCGAAGGATTTAATCCTCATCGCCGAGCAGGGCCTCCATTTCCCGCCAGGTCCTCTCGTTGTAGCCCTTGAGGAGGGTCGCCGCCTCCGTCGCGCCGGGCCGGGGACGGTTGAACGCCATATAACGGACCTTGATCCGCCCCTTCGAATCCAAATGTTCGAAGGCGAGAAGGCGCGCCGCCGTCGAATCGGGAAAGAACTCCCGGACGTTGAAACGAAGATATCCTCGCTCTCCGGACGCGACCCTGTTCCGATCGTCCCGCTGGAGCGTCCAGGCATCGCCGCCGAGCGCTTCAGGGCCGAAGCCGCCCTCGGGCCAGCGCCCGGTCAGGAGGCTTGCCATCTCGCCGGGCGTCAGCCCGAACCCCAGAAACCGGGCGATGACCTCTTCCCGGCTGCCGCGGCCGAAGGCTTTCTTGGAGGGGACGGCCAGCAAGGCCTGATCGTCGGTGATGAGGAGGAAATAGACGAGGCGGCCGAGGGGATCGAAGACATCGATACGGGCCCGCCCGGGAGGGAGGAGGATGAACGAGAACCGGGACCTGGCCGTACCGCCGGGTCCGGTCAGGGATAACGAGCCGTCGCCCTCGAGGCTCGTGAGAGTATCGGGGATGGGAGCGAGCCGGGGGGGCCTTCCTGCGCAGCCGGAAAGAGCGGCCGCGGCCAGGGCGGCCAGGGCCGTCCAACGGAACCCCCGGAGGACCTCAGTCGAGGTGAAACCCATAATCCTCGGTCTTGGGCGCATCCGGGGACGAGCCGGCCGGTTTGGCCCCGGCGGGCGTGCTCAGGGAAGGCTTGGATGCGCGGCGGTCCGCCGGTTTCTCGCCGGGGTTGAGATGAAAGCCGAAATCGGTCGTCTTGATCGTTTTGGCTGCCTTCCCCTTTTTCCTGGTGAGGGGGTAAAAGGGAGACCGAACCCTCTTCCCGAAGCAGGAAAGGTTGGGATTGACGACGAGCAGCACGACGAACAGGCCGAATAGAACTAAAATGACATAAACACCGATATTCATGGTGAGCCTCGCTCGCCGGGAGAGGAAAGTCCCCTCCCTTTTGCGATCTATCCGAGCGCGGACGCTCCTACGCGGGCCTATCCAGGTCGTCCTGGAATTTCGGGATCTTGTCCTTCACCTTTTCCTTCCCGAGATGGAACCCGAGGAAGAAAGCGAAGGAGATGAGGAGGAGCGTGACTAAACCTTTGACGAACCCTTTCATTCGAACCTTCCGTTTTCATTTTCGTCTAAATGGAATAAAAAGTCAAACACAAAACGATGGAGAGCCCCCCGCGAAGTAAGGACAATTTGATATGCGGGGCGCGGTCTTGTATATTTCTATTATAGGTCGGGTATCGATATCGAGGTTCCCATGAAAAGAACTTGGGTGGCCGGTTTCGGAGTCCTCCTAATCCTTGCGACGAGTCTCGCTTGGTCGCAGACCGTCCGGAAGTCCGTCTTTGCGGGGCAGTTCTACGACGGCGACCCGGCGCGTCTGGCGGTCCAGATCAACCGCTTCCTCGGCGCCGTCGACCGCCCCCCGAACCCGCCCGATCGGATCCTGGCCCTCATCGTGCCCCACGCCGGGTACGTTTATTCCGGGCAGACGGCCGCCTACGGCTATAGGCTCGTCCAGGGCCGGAACATCGATTCCGTCGTCATCGTCGCTCCCTCCCACCGCTACGCGTTCAACGGCGGCGCCGTCTGGGCGCAAGGCGGGTTCGAAACCCCGCTGGGGACGGCCGCCGTCGATGAAGCCCTGGCCGCCGAATTCATCCGCGAAACCGGGTACCGCTCGATCCCGGATGCATTCGCCGAAGAACATTCGGTCGAAGTCCAGGTGCCTTTCATCCAGGCCGCGCTCCCCGAGTCCAAGATCGTTCCAGTCGTCCTGGGCGGCCTCAACGAACGCGGCATTCGCTCCTTGGCCGTCGCGCTGGCCAAGCTCATGTCCCGTCCCGGCGTCTTGGTCGTCGCTTCGACCGACATGTCCCACTATCTGCCGAAGGACCGGGCCAACCAAGTCGATTCCGAAACGGCCTCCCTCATCCGCGGTTTCAAAGCGGACGCCCTGATCCGGAAGCTCGCCGCGGGCGAGAATATTCTCTGCGGCGGGGCCGGCGTCGCGGCCGTCCTGCTCGCCGGGCAAAAAGCGGGGGCCGTCGAGGCCCGACTCCTCCACTATGCCGATTCTTCCGAAGCCGGCGGTCCGGCCGACGGGGTCGTCGGCTATCTCGCCGCCGCCGTCATCGGCGGCGAACGCCCGCCCGATTTCAGTCTGTCCCCGAACGAGAAGAAGGAGCTTTTGGGGCTGGCCCGGAGGGCCGTCGAAACATTCGTCCGGAGCGGCAAAGTGCTCGAGTACGAAACGAAAGACCCAAACCTTCTCGCGGCGCGGGGGGCCTTCGTGACCCTGAAAAAAAGCGGCGGACTCCGCGGCTGCATCGGTTTCATCGAACCCGTCTTCCCGCTGGCCCGGGCCGTCATCCAGGCCGCCGTCTACGCGGCCACGGAGGATCCCCGTTTCCCGGCGGTCGGCGAGACGGAGCTCGCCGAGCTCGAGTACGAGATCTCGGTCCTGACGCCCCTGCGCAGGATTCCGGACCCCAAGGAAGTCCGCGTTGGAACGCACGGCCTGGTCATCGCCCAAGGCGGCCGGCGGGGTTTGCTTCTGCCCCAGGTCCCAATCGAGGAAGGATGGGACCGGGAGACCTTCCTCCGCCAGGCCTGCTATAAAGCGGGCTTGCCCGAGACTGCCTGGCAAACGGGGGCTGAGATCTACGTCTTCGAAGCCATCGTCTTCCATTAAGCCCCACGCCAGCTCCCTAGAACCAGTTCTTTTTCCGGGGTTTAATAAAGACAAGTTGGGGTGGCGCGGCTGGGGGCCCCTACTCACGGAGCCGGTGCCAAGACTCAAAAAAGGGATTCCTAAAATGCGGCAACGGCTCCGTGAGTACGGGGGTGTGCCGCGACAGGACCCCCCACAACTACTTGTTAAACCCCGAAAAAAGAATGCGGTCTGGCCCGGCGGCGGCTTGCCGGACGCCGTGGCTGTGTTATAATAGGTCATTCAGAAGGATCGCCATGCCGCTCTACGAATACGAATGCAGCCAATGCGGGCACGCCTTCGAGGTCGTCCAGAAAGCCCACGGCCAGCCGCTCAAGAAATGCCCCAAGTGCTCGGGCCCGCTCCGCAAGCTCCTGTCCGCGCCGGCAATCCATTTCAAGGGCAGCGGCTGGTACATCACGGACTACGCCAAGAAAAGCTCGGGCGAGGCCGACAAGGCGCCCGCCAAGAAAAGCGAACCGGCCGCCGGGTCCGAATCCAAGGAAACCAAGAAGGATGAGTCGCCCTCAAAATAAGGACGGCCGGGTCCGGCCGTCCTTATTTTGAGGGCGGCCGGACCCAGCCATGCTTTTTGACAATCTCCGGGGCGGAAGAATACAATGGGTCCGATGAAAATCGTCGTCCGGACGCCGAATTGGGTCGGCGACTCCATCCTGGCGCTGCCGGCCATCGCCAGCCTGCGCGACAATTTCCCCGGGGCGGAGGTCTGGATCGCTTCCCGGGCTTGGGTCCGGGACCTGTTTCCCGCCGGCGACGGGATCGCCGGAACGGTCACCCTCCCCGACCGCGCCGACCTTAAAACGCTGAAGCGCGCCAGCCGGGAGCTTCGAGAACACCGCTTCGACGCCGGCCTGCTCCTGACCAATTCCTTTTCCTCTGCCCTCCTCTTCTTTATGAGCAAGATCCCCGAACGCTGGGGATACGCCTCGGACGGCCGCGGCCGGCTCCTGACCAAGCGCGTCCCGCGCCGGGAGATCGAGCCGAATCTCCATCAGGCCCATTATTATCTCCGTCTCGTCGACGGCCTCGGCCTCAAGACGCGGCCGCCTCAAATTAAGCTGACCCTTTCGGCCTCGGAAAAGAGGGCGGCCCGGGCTCGGCTGCGCAGCCTGGGGATCCGGGCCGGAAGGCCGCTCGTCATCATCGATCCCGGCGCGTCCTACGGGCCGGCCAAGCGCTGGTTCCCGGAACGTTTCGCGGCCGCGGCGGACCGCCTTCGGACGCGCCGGAAGGCGGAAATCCTGCTGGTCGGATCGGAAAGCGAGACGGCCCTCGCCGAGAAAGTGTCGGCGGCCATGAAGACGAGGCCCCATTCGCTCGTCGGCCGGACGACCCTGCGCGAACTCCTCGGCCTCATCGGCCAAGCCCGCCTCGTCCTGACCAACGATTCAGGCCCGATGCACATGGCCAACGCCCTCGGGATTCCGGTCGTGGCCGTGTTCGGCCCGACCGATCCCCGGCTGACCGGCCCCCTCCAGCCGCCGGCCGCCGTGCTCAAAAAGACCGTCCCCTGCTGGCCCTGCCTCTACCGCAGCTGTCCCTACGACCATCGCTGCATGACGGGGATTTCCGTCGAAGAGGTCGTCGAAGCCAGCCGGCCGTTCTTATGAACACAAAGAAAGCCGTCTTCCTCGACCGGGATGGAACCCTCAACGTCGACGTCGGCTACATTCGGGATTACGGCCGGGTCAGGCTCTATCCCCGGGGCATCGAGGCCGTCCGGAGGATCAACCGGGCGGGCCTGCTGGCCCTCGTCGTCACGAACCAATCCGGAATCGGGCGCGGACTTCTGACCGAACAGGATCTCTGGACGATTCACGCGAAGATGAGCGAGACGCTGGCCAAACGGAAAGCCCGGATCGACGGATGGTATTACTGCCCGCACTATGAAGAGTCCGCGCTGGACGCTTTCCGCAAGAACTGCTCCTGCCGGAAGCCGGGACCGGGCATGGCCCTTCAAGCCGCGCGCGATTTCGGCCTGGACCTCGGGGCCTCCTACCTGATCGGCGACAAGGTCGAAGACATCGAGTTCGGCCGGGCCATCGGCGCGACCCCCGTCCTCGTCCTGACCGGCTATGGAACCCGCTCCTTGGAAACGCTCGGGGCGCGTCCGGAGGGGCCGGCGTTCGTCGCGCCCGACGTCCTTGCCGCCGTTCGCTGGATCCTCGCCCGGGAAAAACGCCGGCGCCCCGGCCCGGGGAAAACCAAGACCTAGCCCGGCGAAAAGACGGAAGACTGCCATGGTCAGGTTCGACGACATCCTCGACAAAGTCTCTCCCAAGTTCGGCGAGAAGGATGTCGCGTTCCTCCAGAAAGCCTACATCTTCGCGGCCCGCGCCCACAAGGGGCAAGTCCGCCGCTCGGGCGAACCCTACCTCAGCCATCCCCTCGAGGTCGCCAACCTCCTGGCCGACATGGGCTTGGACAGGACGGCCCTGGCCGCCGGACTCCTCCACGATGTCCTGGAGGATACCGAGGTGACGGCGGCCGAGCTCAAGGAGGCTTTCGGGAAGGACGTCGCCGCCCTGGTCGAGGGCGTCACCAAGATCGGCCGCGTCCAGGGCGCCCCGCCCGAGGCAAGCCAGGCCGAGACGCTCCGCAAGATCATCCTGGCCATGACCGACGACCTCCGGGTCATCTTCATCAAGCTGGCCGACCGCACCCACAACCTTCAGACCCTTCAACACCTCGACCCCGACAAGCAGAAGCAGGTCGCCCGGGAAACAATCGAGATCTACGCCCCGATCGCCAACCGGCTCGGGATGGGCCGCATCCGGGCCGAGCTCGAAGACCTCTCGTTCCGCTACGTCGCGCCCGAGGATTATGCCCGGGTCGTCGGGCTGGTCGAACCGATCCGCAAAAAAGCGGAGAAAGACCTGCGCCGTCTCCAGCGGAGCCTCGAATCCCTCCTTAAGGACAATGCCGTCCCGGCCCGCGTCTCGTCCCGGATCAAGCGGCCCTATAGCATCCACCAGAAGATGCGGCGCCAGGGGATTGAATTCGGCCAGGTCTACGACCTGCTCGCGCTCAGGATCATCACGGACAGCATCAAGGACTGCTACGCCGCCCTGGGCATCATCCACCAGCGCTGGTCCCACCTTCCCCCGCGCGTCCGGGACTATGTGGCCATGCCCAAACCGAATCTCTACCAGGCCCTTCACACCACGATCTTGACCGAGGACCGGCAGACGTTCGAGATCCAGATCCGGACCGAGTCCATGCACGAGCTGGCCGAGAACGGCATCGCCGCCCACTGGAAATACAAGGACAAAGACCGCGAGCATATCGTCAAGGAGGACAAGCGCCTGCTCTGGCTGCGCCGGATGGTCGAATTCTACAAGGAGCAAAAAAGCCCCCGTGAATTCCTGCGGAGCCTTAAGACGGACCTCGTTCCCGAAGAGGTCTATGTCTTTACGCCCAAGGGCAAAGTCATCAGCCTCCCCCAGGGGGCGACGGGCCTCGACTTCGCCTTCAAGATCCATTCCGAGATCGGGCTCCACGCCGCCGGCTGCCGCATCAACGGCCGGACGGCGGCCTTGAACATGCATCTCAAAACCGGGGATATCGTCGAGATCTCGACCGCCTCCGATAAAACGCCTTCCCGCAGCTGGTTGAACATGGTGACGACTTCAGACGCCCGGCACCAGATCAAGCATTGGCGCAACATCAAGGAGCGAAACCGGTCGGCGGTCCTGGGAAAGAAGCTCTGGGAGCGGGAGATCGCCCGGCAGGGCCTTCCGGCCGGACTGGGCGATCAGGGGCGGCTGCTGCCCCGGATCGAGGCCGTCAGCGGGCTCCGGGTGCAGTCCCTGGAGGACCTCTATGCTTTGGTCGGGACCGGGAAGCTCTTGGTTAAGCCGCTGCTCGAAAGCTTAGCCGGGGAGGAGGGAGGCGCGCCCCAGAAGGAGATTTTCCTTCGCAAAATCGTAACCCGGGTCGCCTCCCGGCCGGTTCGGGGACTCGTCGTCAAAGACGGAAACGGGCCCCTCCTCCGGCTCGCTCGCTGTTGTCTCCCCATCAAGGGAGAACCCATCGTCGGCTACATGACGGCGGGGAAGGGCGTCACGGTCCACGCCCAACGCTGCCCTTACGTGGCCAAAGAACTGCTGGACGGCCGGCGCACGATCGAAGTCGCCTGGGACCCGGCCCTGGCCCGGACCTTCCGGGCCCGGCTCCAAATCAAGGCGGCCGATTCGCCCGGCGTCCTGGCCAAGGTCGCGGCCGTCATCACGGAGCTGGGGGGGAACATCGTCCGGGCCGAAGTCGAAGCCTTCGCGGACGGGAAGGGACAGATCAAAATCGAGCTCGACGTCCGGGATATCGATCAACTCGAGGGTATGTCGAAGCGGATCGCCGGCTTCAAGGAAGTCGATGCGGTGGAACGGTCGTGACCGGCTTAGCGGGCCTTGGCCACTTTCCCGGCCCGGAGGCATTTGGTACAGACCCAGACCCGCTTGACGCCGGAGGACGTTTGGGCCTTGACATGCTGCAGGTTCGGCTTCCACTTCTTCTTGGTCGCCTTGTGGGAATGGCTGACACTCTGTCCGAACATCGGACCTTTTCCGCAGATCTCGCACACTTTAGGCATGGATTCTCTCTCTCTAAGGCTCTCTCTTATACCACAAAACGTCTGGCCTGACAACCCCTCGACACTCACCCTAATCCTTATCAGGATTAGGATGAGTACTGCAAGGCTGCTAGCCCGCCTTAAGGCATTGGCAAGTCTAGGGGTAGTCCTGAGCGTTAGCGAACGGACAACCCGTTTCCAAAAAAAGGCATGTAAAGGAACTTGTCTCGGCCGGCGACAATCGTCCTTTAACGCGCACGCTTCCGGGCTGGCGCGGCGTTCCGGCCGGCTTGTTCAACTGGTACAAAACTTGCTATAAAAGAACTAGAGGCCGATGTCGATTATGAACAAACGCGTTCTTTTTCCGGTCGTTCTATTTTGCCTCGCAGCGAGCATCATCGCCACGCGCTGTTCTCGGCCCCTCCGGGAAAATCAGCTCCGGCTGGGGATTTGGGCCGCCGAAAACAACCTCTGGGAGGAAGCCTTCTTCCGCTGGCAGAAAGAAATAGCGGTCCGGCCTAAATCGGCGGCCGCCCATAATAACCTGGCCGTCGCCATGGAGAAGAGCGGGCGCTGGGAGGAGGCGCGCAAGGAGTATGAAGCGGCCTTGAAGATCCAGCCGAACAACGCCCAGATCAAGACCAACTACCAGAAGTTCAAGGAGAACCTCGAGTCGACGGACAAAGACAAGGAACAGAAAGGAAAGGCGGCCGATGAGAAGAAATAGGCTCCTTCAAGCCGGCTTGTTCCCGCTCCTTCTCTTCGCCTGGGCCTGTTCCTCTTCGGTGTCCTATAAAAAGATCCTGGTCGAGATCCCCGCCCCCAAGCTCGTCCCTTTGGATGAATTCAAAATAATCGCGGTGACCGACTTCTGGATCGCCAAGAGCGTTCCCGACCTCGACTTGAACCGGGAGATGAGGACGTACTGGCGGGCGGAGCTGGCTCGGCAATTTGAGAAAACCGCCGTCCTGGTCGAGACGCCGTTCGAGGCCGAGCCGGCTTTCGGCGACCCCGCCTTCTGGCCCCGCCTGCTGTCCGACGGAAAGGAAACGCTGCTCCTGACCGGCAAGGCCCAGCTGACGCAGGAGACGCGCAAGGCCCTCTCCGAGGACGCCAGGAAGGAATTGGACGGCCCCTTCGAACGGGGGAAGAAACTCCTCGAGCGCAGGGTCGTCACCCTGGAGCTGTCCCTGTTCTTGCTCCGGGCGGAGACCGGGGACGTTCTCTATAAAAAGGATTTCAAGGAGACAAAGAGCTTCGAAAACACCAAGCAGCCGGCGTCCTTCGCCTTCTTCGAGCTCCTCCATAAGGTCAAATTAAAATTCGTCAGGGCCGTCTTGGGCGAAAGCCGCGCCCAGGATCGGTTTCTCATCTCGGAATAGGAAGGTATCGCCATGAGACTTCCGCGGAGACCGCTCCTCCTCGTCGGCCTGGTCCTGGGCTGGGCCGCCCTCGCCTCGGCCCAGGGTTTTTACGAGCAACCTTATTACGGAAAGAATAAGGTCCAACACGGGAACTTCGCCTGGAAAAGCTATCAGACCGATCATTTCCAGCTCTACTTCTACAACGAGGACCTCGAACTCCTGAAGAGCGTCGCCGAGTTGTCCGAGAGCGCCTACCAGAAGATCAGCCGATTTCTCAAGCACGAGATGTCCGTTCCCGTTCCTATCCTGTATTACACAACCTACACGGATTTCGAACAGACGAACCTCTTTCCCGTCTCGGAAGGGATACTGGGCGTTTCCGAGCCGGCCCTGTACCGGATCGGCATCTACGGCGATATGCCGCTCGACGAGCTCCAGTCCCTGGTCGAACACGAACTGGCCCACGTCTTCGAGTTCGACCTCCTGTGGGGAAAACCCGGCGCCGGCCTCTACGCCGTGAGCCAGCCTCCGGCCTGGGTTTTCGAGGGCTTCTCCGAGTTTGCCACGGAAACGTGGTCGCCTTGGTCCGCGCTCATCGTCCGGGACGCCGTCCTGACCGACCGCATCCCGGAGATCGGCCCTGGCGGCGAGGTCGTCTCGCAAACGTTCCTCCCCCGGGATCCGGCTTACGACTTCGGCCACGCCATCTACGAATTCCTCAACCATAAATACGGGGAGACGGCGACTCGGGAATTCTGGCAGAGCCTCAAGAACTCGCCGCTCATCGGGAAGCGCGACCCCCTCAAGCGGGCTTTTAACATCAAGGTCCGCGACTTCAATTTTGAGTTCAAGAAGTACCTCCGGGAAAAGAACAAGGAGTTCTTGCTGCGGGATTCCCCCGAGGACTACAGCAACCCGCTCGGGCCGTCCTTCCCCGCCAATCCCTACTATTTCGACCTTTCGCACGCCGTTTCGCCCTCGGGAGACCTTCTGGCCGGCCTGTCCTATAACCTCAAAGACCAGGAAGTTGACGTCGTCCTGGTCGCGACCGACGACGGCCGGGTCCTTAAAAACATCACACGGGGATTCACCAACAGCTGGGAATACATCAAGTACGAGGTCGACGCCTCCAAGGGCAAGAACATCGACTGGTCCCCCGACGGCGACCGCCTGGCCTTCTTCGGCCGGGACGGGGACAAGTACTCCGTATACATCGTCAGCCCGCTCGGCGGGGCGCTGATCACAAAGATTCGGATTTCGGTCGACCAGCCCCATGCCCCCTGCTTCCTTCCCGACGGAAGGCTGCTCTTCACGGCCTTCCGGAACGGGCTCCACGATATCTACCGCCTCGACCTCGACACAGAGGCCGTCGCGAACCTGACCGGGGACGCGCTCTACGAAAAAGCCCCGGCCGTATCGCCCGACGGAAAAACCCTCGCTTACACGCTCCGCGTCCGGGGCTTCGACAAAATCTTTCTGTCCCCGATCGACAACCTCAAGAAAAAAACCCAGCTGACCTTCGGCGAGGGGAATACAATCACCCCTTGTTTCTCGGCCGACGGCAAGACCCTGTTCTTCTCCGGCGACAGCCGGGGCGCTTTCAACATCTGTTCCCTGGACCTGGCGACCGGACAGCTCATGCGGCACGGCGACGTCCGAACCGGGAATTATTTCCCGGCGCCCCTGCCCGGCCGGCCGGGCGAGATCGTCTTCTCCTCCTTCCACCGGGGGGCCTTCCAGATCTTCAAGGTCCGCATCGAGGGAACGGTCGAGGGAACATCGACCTTCGCCGATCTCCCCGAAGACGCGGCGCCCAAGGCCTTTGAGCCCATCGTCACCCTGGAGATCAAGAAGGACAAGATCGCCCCCTACAAGGGGATCGGAAAACTATTCCTGGCCAACCGGCCGCCCCTCGACGCCTTCCTGGCCAGCGACGGCTCCTTCTACGGCGGGTCGGCCCTCCTGTTCACCGACCTCCTCGCCAACCACGCCTTCTATCTCGAAGCCTCCCAGGTCCGTAGCTTCCGATCCTACTCTGCGGCCGACCTGAATCAGCGGCGGCGCATCCAGTTCATGGCCAGCGCGTTCAAGTACACGCTGTTCTATTATCCCCCCCTACGCTTATTTCGACCCGACCTTGTATTCCCGCCTGACCTACTCGGATGCCATCGCCCCCCAGACGATCTCGGGCGCGACGGACGCGGCCTTCTATCCGTTCAACAAATACTGCCGGGCCGAGGCGAACATCGGATTCTTCCGTTACGCGGAGGAGTTCCTGGGTCCTTCTGTCGCCCCCGTCGGCAGCTACCAGTACTTCTGGAACGGGAACGTCCTCGCGGCAGCGCTTTCCCTGACCGGGGAGACGACCCGCTTCCGCTACCCCTTCGGGCCCGTGGCCGGAAACACCTTTCATGTTTCGCTCTCCCAGACACTCCCGATCATCCGGAGCTTCTACCGGAACACGAGTTTCGAGGTTGACCTCCGCCAGTATCTCTACCTCGGGATGGACAGCCTGTTCGCTTTCCGCTTCCGCGGCTTCGCCAGCTGGGGTCCAAATCCCCGCGTGTTCTATTTCGGCGGGAACAACCAGGTTCGCTCGGTCGACTATCTGAACATGATCGCCACCGAAGGCTGGTACGCCAACGCCGAATTCCGGATCCCCCTCGTCAATGCCGCCTCGACCCTGCTCGGAACCCTCGGTCCGGTTCGGGGGACGATCTTTTTCGACATCTCGCGCTCGAAGATCAAAGGATACCCGGCCCGCTATTTCGTCTACGCGGATCCCGCCGGGTGTCCGAGCGCGGCTTATGACGCCATCGGGTCATTCGGGTACGGACTCGAGGTCTTTTTCCTGGGCCTTCCCTTCCATTTCGACTGGGTGAAACGCCTCTACCTCCCCAAAATCTCGCGGCCTTTCGAAATCGAGTCGGCGGGCGGCACCACCCTGCAGTTCTGGGTCGGCTATGACTTTTAGCCGGCCAAAAAAGCCTTGAACTCGGCCCGCCGAAGTGCTATGCTGGCGTAGCCTTTTCGGGCTGACAGCAACCCCCGAAGGTTTTCCACAATTGTGGAAAATTCTGTGGAAATCTAACGCGCATAGGATGGAACCGAAAGACAAGTTCGATCCTTGGGTTCAGATCACTCAAGAGATCCAAAAGAAGATCGACCGGGGCAGTTTCGAGACCTGGTTTGAGCCGACCGCCTTCATCGGCCAGGAGCGGGATTCCCTCTACATTAAAGTCCCCAACGCTTACTTCAAGGATTGGCTCTCCTTCCAATACGTCGGACTCATCAACGAAACGTCCTTAAGCCTGTTCGGGAAAACCCTCGAAATCCGCTACATCTACGATGAAACGCCCTCTTCGTTCAAGCGCGGTCCGGCCCAGGACGGGAAAGCCGCCCGGGCGGTGCTCCTCAACCCCAACTTGAACCCGAACTACGTCTTCGAGCAGTTCGTCGTCGGCTCCTGCAACCAGTTCGCCCACGCCGCGGCGACCGCCGTCGCCAAGAACCCGGCCAAATCCTACAACCCCCTCTACCTCTACGGCGACGCCGGCCTGGGGAAGACCCACCTCATGAACGCCATCGGTCATTTCATCCTCAAGACCAACCAGCGCCTCCGCGTCCTCTACGTGACGACGGACAAGTTCATGAACGACCTCATCAACCACCTTCAATACGGAAAGATCCTGGATTTCCGCGAGAAATACCGGAGCGTCGACGTCCTCCTCATCGACGACATCCACTACCTGGCCGGCCGGGAAAGGACCAAGGAGGAATTCTTCCACACCTTCAATCACCTCTACGACGGCCAGAAGCAGATCGTCATCTCGAGCGACTGCCCGCCCAAGGAGATCCCCAACCTCGAGGACCGTTTCCGCTCCCGCTTCGAGTGGGGCCTGATCGCCGACCTGAAGCCTCCCGACATCGAAACCCGGATCGCCATCCTCAAGAAGAAAGCCGAAATCGAGGGCGTTCCCATCCCCGAGAGCGTCGCCCTCTTTATCGCAGACAAGGCTCACTCTAATATCCGCGAGCTCGAAGGCTATCTTCGCCGGGTCCTGGCCTATTCGTCCCTGAAGGGAGAGGCCGTCGACCTCGACCTGACCAAAGAGGCCCTCAAGAGTCTCCTCGACTCAAGCGCACACGCCGTGACCGTCGAAAATATCCAGAAGTTCATCTGCCATCACTACAAGATCAAGCTGACCCAGCTCAAATCCAAGAACAACTCGCCCACGGTTTCTTTCCCCCGCCAGATCGGCATGTACCTGTCCAAGGAGCTGACCAAGGCCTCCCTTCCCGAAATCGGTAAAAAATACGGTGGAAAACACCACACGACCGTTCTTCACAGCGTTCGAAAGATCGAGAAAATGAGGAACGACGACCCGGAATTCAACAGAGAAATTCACAGTCTAATGAATCAGATTCAGTGATGAAAGCAGGGTCTTGCGCGCGTTGTTCACATATCCTCTTTCTTTCTTTTCTTTCTTACTTATATAATATATATATTAATTAAAGATTAAAGAGACCATGAGGAAAGGTGGAAAAATGAAATTCTCAATCCTCAAAGAGAAAATTCTCGAGGAGCTTCAACTTCTCCAAGGGATCGTCGAAAAACGGAATACGATGCCGATCCTGGCCAACATCCTGATGGAAGTTGACGTCAACGACATCGAGCTGACCGGGACGGACCTCGAGGTCGGGCTCAAGGCCCGGATCGAGGCACCGACCGAAAAGCCGGGGTCGATCACGATCCCCGGGAAAAAAGTCTTTGAGATCGTCAAATCCCTCAGGGACGGAGAGGCGGTGACCTTCGAGACCGGGAAGGAACAGACGCTTCGGATCGAATCGGGCCAAAGCGAGTTTAAAGTCCACTGTCTGCCCCGGGAGGATTATCCTCAGGTTCCGGAGCCCAAATTAGAGAAGAATATCGTCCTTCCCCTGGACAAGTTTCAGGAAATGATCGACGGCGTTTATTACGCGATCACCCAGGAGCAGCGCTACTACCTCAACGGAGCGCAAATGACGCTCAAGAACAAGCAGATCGAGCTCGTCAGCACCGACGGCCACCGGCTCGCCTATACGGCCATGGTCCTGGACAACCTCAGGCCGGCCAAAGAGATATCGGTCATTATCGCCAAGAAAACCCTGGGGGAACTCAGAAAGTTCTCGAGCGAGGTCGTCGAGTTCGACCTGGACGAAAGCAACCTGTTCTTTAAGGTCAAAAACCGGACGCTCATATCGAGGATCATCGAGAGTAAATTCCCCAATTACGAGGCGGTTCTGCCCAAGGACAATCCTCACCATCTCGTCGTGTCCAGGCCCGAGATCACGGACGCCATCCGCCGGGTGTCTCTCCTGTCGACGGAGCGGTCCCGCGGCATCAAGTTTTCAATCACCAAGAACAAGCTGGGATTGTTCTCCTCGAACCCGGAGCTGGGAGAAGCCAAGGATGAGCTTGCCGTGGAGTATAAAGGGCCGGATATCGAGGTCGGCTTCAACGCCCAGTACCTGCTCGATTTCCTGATGACCGTGACGGACGAGACGGTCCGTTTCGAGCTCAAGGACGACAACAGCGCCGCCCTCCTCCGGCCCGATTCCGCGGAGGGGATGAAATATCTCTATGTCCTGATGCCGATGAAGATCTGAGGGGAGGCCCTGCCGGGGACGCCCGCAAGCCGGCCAGGATTTCTTTGGCGACCGCCCGGGCGGCCGATCTGACCGGGGCGGACATAGGAGCTCCCCGGGCGACGGCCTTCGGCTGAATCCCCAGAAGAAGAACCCGGCAACCGATCGTATCTTCAATATAAGCCGACAAAAGACTGAGAGGGATCGCATGCGTTGTCATGGCCTCCTCGGCCAAATCCTTCCGCGCGACGAAAAATACGGACCCGGGCCGTTTTTTCGACAAGGCGGCGTCGACGATGAGAACGAGGGACGGCCGAAAGCGGCGGATGAGTCCGGTCGCACCCTCGGGCGCGTCCGCCCCGACGATGACCTTTATGCGCCGCGGACGGCGGCCTTGAAGTCCGCGCCGTATTTCCTCCGCGCAGAAGACGCCGGCCGCGTCGTCGCCGTTTTCGGGGGCGCCGACGCCGAGGACGACCAACCGCCGGGCGGCGGCGACTTCCCGGCGCAGCACGGATCTCCAACCGGGGCTCATATCCTCATTCGTTATCGACGGAGGTTCGGACGAGGCGGCCCGTTATGTTTCCGATTCCGAGGGCTTAACGGGGGACGGCGAGACCGGAGCGGCGGGGGCGGCTTGCGGAGCCGGGGCCGCGGGCTTGGGCTTGACGACGGCCCGGACGTACTCCCATTCCTCCTTGAGGTCCCAGCGGCTGAAAGCCGAGATCTCGAACTTGTCGTCCATCTCCATGGCGTCGGTCGGGCAGGAATCGACGCACTGGGCGCAGTGGACGCAGCGGTCGTTGTGGATGGTCATCTTGAACCGCTTCTCGGCGGCGTTGACCTCGACGATTTCGATGGCTTCGGCCGGGCAGTCCCGTTCGCAGGCCCGGCAGACGATACAGGTCTCGGGATGGAGGAATGGCGTTCCCCGGAAGTCCTTGGGGACTTCGAGCTTCCGGAACGGATAGTCGACCGTGGCCGGCTTCTTGAAGAGATGGCGGAGAAGTTCGGGGACGAACCCTGCGATTCTCATAGCACGAACCCCTTGAGAAGAATGACGAAGAAGAGCTGGACGACGGCGAGCGGGGCGAGGTAGCCCCAGGCGAAGGAGACGACCTGATCGACCCTGATCCGCGAGGTCGCCGCCCGCAGCAGGGAGAGAAGGAAGATCACGAACAACGTCTTGACGATGAACTGGAGGAACCCGAGGACGAGCCCGCCCGGAAACCCCCCCAGGAAGACGGTCGCCAGCAAGCCGCTCGAAACGACCATCTCGACATCGGTCATCAGCCGGAAGAAGGCCAGCTTCTTGCCCGAGAACTCGGTGAAGGTGCCGCCGACGATCTCGGTCTCGGCGTGGGGGATGTCGAAGGGGGTCCGTTCGAGCTTGGCCTGGACGCAGATAACGGCGACGATGAAGCCCGGCAGGTTGACGAGGAGAAGCACGGGCTTGGCCTGGAAGAAGCGGGCGATCTCGGCCAGCCGCCAGGAGCCGGCCAGCAGGGCCGGGCTCAGGACGGCCAGAAACAGGGGGACCTCGTAGCCGAAAAACATGGTCAGGACGCGGGTCCCGCCCACGGTCGAGAACACATTGGTCGAGGACCAAGCGGCCAGGAAGAAAATGATGGTCGGCAGGCTCAGAAGGTAGAGGAGGACGATGATGTCGCCCGAGAAGGAGTTGAAACCACCGGCCGCCGGGTTAAAATGCCAGACGGGAAGCAGGAGCATGGCCGTGGCGACGACGGCCAGGCCGAAAATGGGGAGAAGCGTGAACATCGTCTTGTCCGCCTTCTCGGGGACGATATCCTCCTTGGCCATGAGCTTGAAGAAATCGGCCACGGGCTGGAGAAGACCCCAGCGGCCGGTGTGGGTCGGACCCATCCGGTTCTGGAGCCGGGCATAGACCTTGCGGTCGAACCACTCGCAGAACGTCGAGTAGACGAACATAAACACCAGTCCGGGATAGACGAAGACGTAGAGCAGGGTTTTCAGAGCGGACATTCCACGTTCCTCTTCTTAGAAACTCGGCCGGCGCGTCGGGCGGCCCGTCTGCGGAGATCGCTCCAGCGGACGACCGTTGGGCGGCCGCTGCGGCCGTCGATAAGCTCGACCGTCCGCTCGGCGCAACAGATGCAGGGGTCGATGGCGGCGAAGATGAGGGGGATGTCGGCGATGAAGCCGTTCTTGAGCCTGGCCAGGGTCGCCGCGTAATTGGCCAGGGTGGGAGCCCTGACCTTGAGCCGTTCGGGTTTGTCGCTGCCGTTGGCTTTGATGTAATGGATGTTCTCGCCCCGGGGCGCTTCGTCGCGGCTGACCACTTCTCCCGGCTTGGCCCGGCGCGGGGCCTTGACGGCGACCGGGCCGTCCGGGAGGTTCCGGAGCAGGTATTCGATGATGTTGTAGCTCTGGCCGAGCTCCTTGATCCGGACCACGGTCCGGCCCAGGACGTCGCAGCTGTCGGCCGTGCAGACTTCGAAGGGGATTTCGCCGTAGATGCCGTAGGGATCGTCCCTGCGGACGTCGTGGGCGACGCCCGAGGCCCGGGCCGTCGGGCCGACGGCGCACAGGGCGAGGGCGTCTTCCTTGGACAGGCGGCCGACGCCGGCCAGCCGGCCCACGAAGGAAGGCTCGTTGGCCCCGAGCTTGAAATAATAATCGGTCCTCGCACGGAGGATGCCCAGGGAATCGAGGATTTTCGTCCGGAGCGCTTCGTCGATATCCCGGCGGACGCCGCCCAGGGTGTTGATGGCGTAGTGGACGCGGTTGCCGGAGATCATCTCCAGAATGTCCATGACGACTTCGCGGTCGCGCCAGGTGTACATGAAGAAGGAGTCGAACCCGGCTTCGTGGCCGGCGACGCCGAGCCAGAGGAGATGGCTGTGAACCCGCTCGAGCTCGGCGACAAGGTAGCGGAGGAACTGCCCGCGCCGGGGGGCGACGACCTCGAGCAGGGCCTCGACGCCCTGGACGAAGCAGGTCGTGTGGGAGTGGGAGCAGATACCGCAGATGCGCTCGGTCAGGTAGATATTCTGCAGGTAGGTCCTCTCCTCGGCGAGTTTTTCTATGCCCCGGTGGTTGTAGCCGAGCCGGAGGTCGGCGTCGCGGATGACCTCCCCCTCGACCGTCATCCGGAGGCTGATGGGTTCCTTGAGGGCCGGGTGCTGGGGGCCGATCGGAATCTGGAACTTCATGACTTGCCTCCGGGGATCTTTTCCGCGGCCCGGACGTGTTTCCAGTCCTTGCGGAGAGGATAGTTTCCGTCCGGCCAGTCGTCGGGAAGGACGAGCCTCCGGCCGTCGGGGATGGCCTCGACGATGATGCCGAACATGTCCTGGAGCTCCCGCTCGTAGAGAACGGCGCCCGGGATGACCGCGCAAATGCTCGGGAGTCGAGGGTCGGCCTTGGGGATCCGGGTCCGGATGTTGAGGTTTCCGCCATCGTAGCCGAAGTGGTAGAGGATCTCGAAGACGTCGCCCAGGTCGACGCCCGAGATTGTTGACAGGTGCCGATAACCCAGCTCGGTCTTTAATTGTTCCAGGGCCGGCACGAGGGTCCGGGCGGGGACGGTCAGGAAGATCCGCTGCGGAGAGGGATTCGTGATCTCGGCGGCCCGCTCGCCCAGGACGGCCTTGATCCGCTCTATGCGTTCGAGGTCGTTCATGATTGCCTCGCTCGTCAGAGTTTGCCCAGGAGTTTGACGACGCCGTCGATGATGGCGTCGGGCCGGGCCGGGCAGCCGGGCACATAGACGTCGACCGGGATGACCTGGTCGATCCCGCCCATGATGTTATACGCCCCCCGGTAGACGCAGCCGGACATGGCGCAGGCCCCGACGGCGACGACGAACTTGGGATCCGGGGTCTGCTCATAAATGCGGATGATCCGGTCCTTCATCTGGCGGGTGACCGGGCCCGAGCAGACGAGGACGTCGGCGTGGCGCGGAGTCGCCTTGAGGAGGACGCCCAGCCGCTCGACGTCGAAGCGGGGGGTCAGGGCGGCGATAACCTCGATATCGCAGGCGTTGCAGGCCCCGGAATTGAGGTGGAGGATCCATGGCGACTTGATCCTCGACCAGCGGACGAGTCGTTTCAGCATGTTAGCTCCTCGTGATCAGGGCCAGGATGGCGAGGAAGATCATCGCCAGGTAGAGGAGTGCGAACAGGGCGATCCGGCCGGAGGGGACGGTCGCGATGACCAGGACCGCGACGTGCATGATGGTGAAGAACAGCGCGACGAAGAAGAACAGCCGGTAGCCGAATTGGACCTTGACGCCGGGGATGTCTTCGCCGCAGGCGTAGGTCGCGAGCTTCCCGCCGGCCTTCCGGACCCGGGGGGCCAGGCTCCGGCCGAATCCGTAGAGGAGGAAAGCGGCGGCCAGGAAGACGAGGAACGCGATCGGCGGGGAGAGGAGGACGTCGATCGGAATCATGTCTTACCCTTTCAATCTGGAAAGCTTCCGGATGTCCAGGCTCTTGGTGTGGCGGTAGATATTGATGATGATGGCCAGGGCCGTCGCGACCAGGCTGACCTCGACGACGATGAAGGTCACGGCCAGGCTTTGAGCGACCAGGATATTCTTTTTGGCGAAGCCGGTGGCGACGATGATCAGGCTGACGGCCTTGCTGATGATCTCGACGCCGATGAAAAGCTTGATGAGGTTCCGCATGGCCAGAAGGCAGTAGATCCCGGCGAAAAGCAGGCCCGCGGCGACGATGAGATAAGGGACCCAGGTGCTAGTCATCGTTGTCTTTGCTCCTCTTGCGAAACAGGGCCAAAACGGCCAGGACGCCGGCGAAGATGATGCAGACCTGGCCGACCAGGTCCAGGGTCCGCTGCTTCCAGAGGACCTCGCCGAAGGCGCCGGCCTCGGGCGCCGCCGGGAGCGCCACGATCTTCTGGACCAGGTTCTTGGTGACGATGACGTCAACGGCCAGGAAAAGGATGAAGAAGAGCGGGAAGGCGACCCTCGCCAGCTTCGACTCGGCGACGTCGCCGCCCGTCTTGGTCAGGGCGATCGTCAGCATGAACAGGACCGTGATCAGTCCGGCCACGACCGAGATCTCAAAGGCGCCGGCGTAGGGCGCGCCCATCCGGAAGAAAAGGATCCCGAGCACGAGGCTGGCCGCGGCCAGGCAGATGGCGGCCTTGATCAGGTCCTTGAGCAGGACGGCCGCAACGGAAAAAAGGACCAACCCGATGAGCAGGAGGATTTGGACGGACATGTCTTACCTTCCCCGGGGGATCACGGCGGTGACTCCCTGTGCCAGGACGTCCGCGGCCGGTTGCACCCAAGATTTGAGGACGGCGGCGAAGAAGATCCCGACGCCGATGCAGAGGAGGGCCAGGATGACGGTCGCGGCCGTCATCCAGAACGGCGCCTCGCGGATATCCTTCCAGCGCTCCTCGATCTTTCCGAAGAAGGCCTTGCGCTGGATGAGGAGGTAGTACCACAGGGTCAGGACGCTGGCCAGGACGGCGATGACGGCGTAGGGCCAGCGGCCGGCCTGGACGAGCGCCATGATGATGACGAGTTTGCTCCAGAAGCCTCCCAGGGGCGGAACGCCGGCGATTGACAGCGATCCGACAAGGTTCGTGGCGGCCGTCCAAGGCATCCTCTTGGCCAGGCCGCCCATCTCGTCCAGGTTCCGGGTGCCGGTCGCCATCTGGACGGAGCCGGAGGTCAAGAACAAGAGCCCTTTGGCCAGGGCGTGGTTGAAGAGGTGGAAAAGGCCGCCCAGGATCCCAAGCGGGGTTCCCAGCCCGATCCCGAGGACGATGTAGCCGACCTGGCTGATCGATGAGTAGGCCAGCATCCTTTTAATGTCCTTCTGGCCCAAGGCCAGGAGGGCGGCGACGACCGCGGAGATGACGCCCAGACCCATCAGGAGGTTGGACAGGAGCGACGTCAGCCCGAACACGGAGAAAAAGATCCGGGTCAGGGCGTAGATTCCGGAGACCTTGATCAGGAGCCCGGACAGCATGGCCGAAATGGGGGCCGGGGCCGAGGGATGGGCGTCGGGAAGCCAGGCGTGGAAGGGGATGAGCGCGGCCTTGAGGCCGAACCCGGCGACGAACAGCGCCGCGCAGAGAGCGGCCATCGGACCGGCAGGGAGCTCTTGGAGCCCGCGGCCGACGGCCTCGAAGCCCAGGCTGCCGGTCAGCCCGAACAGGACCGTGACGCCGATCAGGACGAAGGCCGAGGCGACGACGGACAGGAGCAGGTACTTGAAGGCCGCCTCGAGCTCTTCGTAGCCGAGGCCGTAGGCGACCAGGGCGTAGGAGGCGACCGCCGCGACCTCGAGAAACAGGTACACTTGGAACAAATCCTTGGCCAGGACGAGCCCGTTCATCCCGGCGACCATGATCAGGAACAGGGCATAGTAGTTCGCTTTGGCGCCGTAGTGCTCCATGTAGTCGATCGAGAAGATCCCCGCGCAGAGGCTGACCAGGGCGATCGCCATCAGCATGAATAGGGCGAGCCCGTCGAGCCCCAGCAGGATTTGGACCGGCTCTCCGAACCAGAGGATCTGCTGGCTGACCGGGCCGCCGGCGATGATCTGCCGTCCGGCCGTTGCGGCGTAGACGAGCAGGAAGAGAAAGGTCAGGTTGGAAAGGATGTCGGGGAGAACCCGCTTGGAGAGCTTCCCCAGCAGCGGCAGCACCCCGGCGACGACGAGCGGGACGGCGACGAACAAAAATACCAAAGGGGCCTCCTCTATTTGACGACCAGGCTGACGATTCCCACGATCGCCAAAAGCCCGGCCAGGCACCAAGCCAGATAGTTCGCGTATTGACCGTTGTGGGCCTTCTGGAAGAGGCTGGTGAGCTTGACGCCCACGGCGGTCACGACCTTCTCGAAGAAGTAGTCGATGGGCCGATCGACGGCCCGGGACAGGACCGTGGACAGGCCTATAAGGAATTTCACGCCCTGCTCGTAGAGGTCGAAGAAGCGGGCCTCGGACAGGTTGTAGAGATTATGGAGAACCGGCAGGTTGTGGATGGGTTCCGAGGCCAGGAAGGCCTTCTTGCCGGCCCGGTTCCATCCGTGGAGATGGAGCCCGAGGGCGATGATCAGGCAGAGGATGGAGATCCCGGCGACGGGATTCAAAAGGCTCAGGGCGTGAGCCGTGAAGTCGAGGTGGGCGCCGGCCTCGACGTGGCCGGCGAGAATGGGCTGGATGAACTCGTTCAACGGGAGCTTGTTGTAAACGCCGAAGGTGATGCAGAGCAGGGCCAGGATGAGAATCGGGATGACGAGAGGGCTCGGGCTTTCCTTGACCTTGGGGACGTCCTGGGAGCGGGCGCCGAAGAAGACGGAGTGGCCGGCCTTGAGGAAGGAGGCGAAGGTAAAGATGGCCCCGACCCAGGCCGCGACGGCGAAGACCTTGTATCCCGTTTCCAGCGCGCCGCGAAAGACCATTTCCTTGGAGACGAACCCGTTGAGCGGCCAGACCCCGGAAATAGCCAGGGCGCAGACGGTGAACCCGGCTGCCGTCAGGGGCATCTCGCGGGCCAGCCCTCCCAATTTTTTGAGTTCGGTCGTCCCGGCCCGGTGCTCGACCGAGCCCGCGCTCAGGAACAGGCCGCATTTATACATGGCGTGGTTGATCATGTGGAAGATCCCGCCGGCGATGCCGATCGGGATCCCGGTGCCGATCCCCAGGATCATGTAGCCGACCTGGGAAACGGCGTGGAAGGAGAGGAGCTTCTTGAGGTCCTTCTGGATCAGGGCCATCAGGACGGCCAGTACGATCGTCAGCGCCCCGATCGACATCAGGACGATCGACATCGTCGTCCGCGCCTCGAGCTGGAAGAGGTCCAGGGTGATCCGGGCCAGCAGGTAGATCCCCAGGAGCTTCTCGAAGGCGGCCGGCATGAAGGCCATGAAGGTCACCGGCGCGTCGATGGCCGCGTCGGGGATCCAGGTGTGGAAGGGCATGGCGCCCGCCTTGCCGATGGCGCCGATCATCATCAGGATGAAGCTCGCGGCGGCCAGGCCCTCGGGCTTGACCGAGATCTCGGACAGGGTCAGCGTCCCGGTGATCGACCAGAGGAGTCCGATGCCCAGGATCATGGCGAAGTCGCAGAACCCGCTGATGATGAATGCCTTGACGGCCGTCCGGTTGGCCTCCTTGCCGCCGATGGTGATCAGCCCGTAGAGGGTCAACAGGAGGCCTTCCCAGAAGAAGACGAGGGGGACAAAGTTATTGGACAGGACGGCGCCGTTGGCCAGGGCGGCCGACAGAAAGACATAGGCGTAGTATTCCCGGACCCTGGGATTGTCCTTCATCTTGACCGTCGAATAGAGGCTGATCAAGAACAGGAATCCCGCCAGGCCGAGCAGGATAAAGCTCGAAAAATGGAAGAGGCGCAGGTCGAAGTCGATGCCCATCCCGAGCCAGGCGATCTTCAACCCCAGGGTCTTGACCTCGAACAGGGCGAAGGCAAGATAGAGGAGGACCAGCGATCCTGCGACGCTCAGGATTTCCCTGACGAGACGGACGCGCTTCGGGACCAGGAAGAAGAAGACCGCCAGCGCCGCCGGCAGGAGGATGGGAGCCAGAAGCAGATTGGGGCTCATCGGTACCACCAGCTGATTTGGGTTGTTGCGATATTGACGAGTTTCATGGGATAGGCGACAAAGATCCCGGCCAGGATCGAAGCGACGGCCAGGACGGTGACGACCGTAACCATCGAGACCGTCTTTTCCGGGGCGGGCTTCTTAGCCTCTCCCAGGAAGACGAGGCTGAAGGCCTTGAGGAGGTAATACATCGTCAGGACGGCCGTGAACAGGGCGACCGCCGCCAGCCAGACCTGGCCGGCCTTGACCGTGCCCATGATGACCAGGAACTTGGAGAAGAATCCGCCGAAGGGCGGGATGCCGATGACCGAGAAGGCGCAGAACAGGAAGGAGACGGCCGTCAGGGGCATGGTCTTGATCAGTCCGCCCATTTCGCGGATGTCCTTGGTGTGGGTGGCGTGGATGACGATTCCGGCGCAGAGGAAGAGACCGGCCTTGGCCAGGCCGTGCATGAGGATGAAACGCAGGGACCCCGAGATCCCGGCTTCGTTGGCGACGGCGAACCCGAGGAAGATGTATCCGATCTGGCTGATCGTCGAGTAGGCCAGCAGGCGTTTGAAGTCGTTCTCGACGGCGGCCGCCCCGGCGGCGACCAGGCTGGAGACGACGGCCATGATGGGGATGATCTGCTGCCAGAGGGGCGGAATTTGGAAGGTCGCCAGGAACAGCCGGGCGTAGGCGTAGACGCCGATCTTGACCAGGACGGCCGCGTGGAGGAGGGCGGTGACCGTCGTCGGCGCGACACCGGCGTCGGGGAGCCAGGTGTGGAGGGGGACCGTGGCCGATTTCGAGAACAGGCCGAACAGGATGAGGAGGACGGCGCTGCCGGGGATGAGCGTCCCGCGCATCTGGGTCAGGTCGAAGGAGTGGGTCTGGCCGTAGATCTGGATGAAGCCGAGGAGCATGACGACGGCACCGAAGAACGTCACCAGGAAGGCCTTATCGGCCTTGCGGACGAAATCCCGGAGCCGGTAGAACCCGATCAAGCGCCAGCAGCAGATGGCGATGATCTCCCAGAACAGGTACATGAAGACGAGGTTTGCGGAAAAGACGAGCCCCATCATCGACCCGATGAAGAGGAGGACCATCAGGTAGTACTCGTTCTGATTTTCGTCGTGGTGGATGTAGCCGATCGAGTAGATGACGATCATGCAGCCGACTGCCGAGGAAACGATGGCCATGAACACGGACAGGGGATCGACGACGAGAATGAAGTCGAGGCCCAGAAAAAGGTCCTTGCGGATGACGAGCTCGCCGCCCGTCAGGGCGAAAGGAATCAGCGTCAGCGGCAAGATCGCCGTCGCGGCGGCGAGCAGGACCGACCACAGGGAGCGAAGGGGCTTGGAGAGAAGGCCGGCCGCCGGGATCGTCAAAGACCCGATGATGGGAAGGAAAACCGTAAGGAGGGTTATGGTTTCTATGCTCATGGGAGGAGTAAGTATAGGTACGGCTTTCGCAAAAGTCAAGGCAGCCGTCCTCCCGGCCCGGCCCTTTTTCCGGTTGATTTTTTCTCCGTATTATAGGATAAATGAAGACACGGAACGCCATGGATTAGGGAGGCGGCAGCCATGAGCATTACGGTCAGAGAGATCGCGACCAGGAAGGATCTCAGGGCTTTCATCTGCCTCCCCGAACGCCTCCACCAGGGGCACGCCAACTGGGTCCATCCCATCTATATGGACGAGTGGAAATATTTCGATCCCGGGAAGAACGACTCCTTTTCCTATTGCGATACCGCCCGCCTCCTGGCCGAGCGGGACGGCCGAGCGATCGGCCGGGTCATGGGGATCATCAACCCCCGTTACAACGAGCACCGGAACGAGCGGACGGCCCGCTTCGGATGCCTGGAGACGCCCGAAGACCAGGCCGTCGTCCATGCCCTCCTCGGCCGGGTCGAGGACTGGGCCCGAGGGAAAGGAATGACCCGGATCGTCGGCCCCTACGGATTCTCGGACCAGGACCCCGAGGGCTTTATGATCCAGGGGTTCGAGAACCGGGCGACGATCGCGACCTACTTCAACTTCGAATGGATGCCCGGGATGGTCGGGCGGGAAGGGTACGTCAAGGACATCGACTACTACGTCTACAAGCTCGACGTTCCCAAGGTAATGCCCGAATTCTACGTCAAGATCTTCGAGCGGGCCCAGCGCAAGGGCCAGTTCAAGGTCCTCGAATTCCAGACCAAGAAAGAGCTCCGGCCCTGGGTCCGGCCCATCCTGAGGCTCATGAACGAAGTTTACGAGGCCGGGAATATCTACGGCTACGCCCCGCTCAGCGAGAAGGAGATGGACGAGCTGGCCAAGCGCTATATGCCCGTCGTCAACCCCCGCTTCATCAAGGTCATCCTCAAGGACGGCGAGATCGTCGCCTTCGTCATCGGCATCCCCGACATGTCGAAGGGGATCCAGGCGGCGCGGGGCCGCCTTTTCCCGATCGGGTTCCTCAAGATCCTCCGGGCCGCCAAGACGACCAAGCAGCTCGACCTCCTGCTCGGCGCCATCCGCGATAAATACAGGGGTCTCGGCCTGGATGTCATGATGGGCGTCAAGATGATCCAGTCGGCCCAGGAAGCGGGCTTCGAGTTCATGGATACCCATCATGAGATGGAGAGCAACGTCAAAGTCCGGGCCGAGATGGAGAAGATGGGCGGCCAGATCTACAAAAAGTACCGCGTTTTCCAGAAAGCGCTCTGAGTGAACCACCCTGTGTTCAATTTTTAGCTTCGTCCCAGTGAGAGCCCCAGCCGAGATGGACCTTGAGGGGGACTTCGAGCGGGGCGACGTTTTCCATGCGATCACGGACGATGAGCTCCACGGCGGGGGCCGGATTCGGCTTCGGAGGATGAGAGGGCAGGGCGTCCGCGGGGAGAAGACAAATTAGACTAAATGCGCCGATGAGGTTTTTCATGGACGTCCCTCTTCCTCCGACTCCATCATCGCCCAATTCGGCTCCTTTTTATTGCCGCCTACACCCTCCCGGCCCCGGCCGGAAGAATCGGAATTTAGCCCCCGGCGGCATCGCCGGGGCGATGTCGAACAGACGATGTGGGCCTGCAGAAATCCATCCTTGGACCGCCTCAATGGTGGCGGGGGGACCTCGCCGCTGATCCAGCGGGCAAGCTCATTTGGTTTCGAGAACGATCACCTGTGTCGCTGCCTCCCTTACGGTGGCGAGCAGACAAGGTATCGGCGGCGCCGGCGTAGCCGTTCAGTCCTTGCCGGAAGACGACGTGACGGGAATGCTTGAGGACGGTGCCAGCTTGCCGATGGCGATGACGAAGGCGTCATACTGCCCCGCGTTTGTCTTTTGGGCGGCTTTGACTAGCCTAATATTTTTTGACCGCGTGCCGCCCGCCACGTAGACTTTTCCGTTTGTGCCGAGGCGGATTCCGCCGGCGCCGTCGGCGCCCGTGCCGCCCCAGAAGGTGCCGAAGGTCATCTTGCCGGTCGGATCGAACTTGGCGATCAAGGCATCAACGGCGCCCCAGGTTGTCAACATCCAAGCATCGTTACTCAAGGCGGCGCCGCCTTTAAAGGTCGCTTGAAGCGGCTCGGCCGTCTGGAGATTGGCCGATCCGGTACCTCCCGCCACATAGGCGTTGTCTTGACTGTCGACCACGACATCCCGGATTCCATCCCTGCCGCTGCCGCCGACGAATCGGCCGTATTTCAGTTTCGTGGGAGCCGTGACATCTATCTTCGTCAGGAAGCCGTCCAGGTTTCCACCGAAAGCGGGGCTGATGCGTGTCGTCGGAAAGTCGCTGGACCCCGTGGTGCCGACGACGTAAATATAGTCCGTGCCGGATGGCACAATCCCGCCGGGGAGGTCGTTTTTGCTGCCGCCCAGATAGGTGGCGAAGAGGAGCTGTTTAGCGCCTGACTTGGATGGATCGAGGATGGCGGCGTAACCATCGCCCCAATTGCCGCCTTTGAAGGCGGCTTGAATGGGATTCTTGAGGGGCAGGTTTTTTGAGGAGGTCGGGCCCGCTAAGTAGATGATGCCGTTGGCCACGGCGAGGCCATATCCTTCGTCGAAGCCGGAACCGCCGTAGAAAGTGGAATAGGTCAGGGAAGCGGCGCCGGACTTGCTGGTGTCCAGCACGGAAACATAAGCCTCTCCTTGTGAAAAAAGGCGCGAATAAGCGTTGGAGGTGGTGGGAAAGTCCGATGAGGACGTGAAGCCCGTTACATAGACTAAAGAATTGTCCCCCACCGCCACATTCATCAATTCCTCTATATCCTTTCCACCCAGGTAACTGAGGTACTTGACGGCGCCCGTGGTGTTGAGCTGGAACACCATGCAATCAAACATCCCGCCTTTGAATATCCGTTGATAGGCGTTTTTCGTCGTCGGAAGATCTTTCGAGTCGGTGGGACCGGCGGCGCAGGCATTGCCGGCGGCGTCGACTCCAATCGCAAACGCCATGTCAAAGCCGCTTCCGCCGATGTAGGTCGTGTAGACGTGTTGGGCGGTCCCGGTCTTTGACGGATCCAACTTGGTGATATAGGCGTTAAAATACCTCGTTTGATCGCACTTGGGCTCGGCCGGCGGATAGCCCTGTGAATTTGTCGTTCCGGCGATGTAGACGTTGTTGCTGGAATCCAGCGCGAGGTCGTACGCGCCATCGCATCCGGCCCCGCCCCAGTACGTGCTGTAATCCAGCGTCGGATCTATCTCGAGCGGCTGAGCGGCATCGTAGGCGCCCAGAGCAAAGCCGATGCTGCTATCGGGATGGACGACATAGCGAGCATCCACGGCCGTGCGTTTGCTGTCCACCGTTTGCCAGGCGACCGGCCTGCGTTCGACGAACAGGGGATTTTGGCCGGATTCGTCCGCGCCGATAAGCAGTTCGCCTTTGCTCAGTTCCACTCGCGATGCGCCTTCGTAAAACCAGCCAACGAGGCTTGGGTTTGCCCCCGGCGCGACGAGGAAGGTCCCTTTGAGCACGCCCGCGCCGCCGTTATAGACCAGGTCTATGCCGGGATAGAGTTCTTTGTATGTCAAGCGGCCGAAGGTGGGGACGTCGGTCCGCCAGCTGGCCGGGTCCTCGCCTAAAAAGTAATTGATGATTCCGGGCAGTTGGTCCTGTCCGACCACTTGGGTGTTCGGATTCGCCCCGGCAAAATGCAAGCGCACCGATGAAGGCGAAGCGGGCTTTTCCGGACCGGATGGGTTCGTTTCCATTAAGCGACTGAACCAGCGGGGCGCCTCCGTACAGGAAGGCGGTTGAAATACCACTTGTCGCTGTTCGAAGAACAACGTACCCGAACCGCCCAGGGTGCGGAAGAGGATCGCGGCATCCCCGATTCCGGGATTCGGCGCAAAGATGGCGGATTGCGTGCTCGCGGACACCTCGAGTTGGGGGGGGGAAGCTAAGGGCGAATGACTTGCCCGGGATGAACTAGCGGCAAGCAGAGCCGAAAGCAAGACAACAATCAGAACCTTGGTTCGGAATGGAGAATCGTTCATGGATGACCTCCTGACTCACGAGTTTCTCTCAAGCGCGATAGTTTTCTCTACATTATTCATCGAGCCAAGTCCTTTGCTTTTAGGGGGGGACTATCCTTCCTTGCCCAGAATCTTCATACGATATTTTTCATTCCGAGTCAAGGGTTCGAATCCCAAAGTAGGTCGGCGTCTTTGTCCGTACGCTTCCGCCGGCCGGACGACGATCCAATGCTCTGACTCCGAAGACAAAGCATCCCGCAGCAAATAGAGCAAGCACGCCTGAGGGCAACAGCACATCCGACCATGTCCCCTGGCGGAAGATGAGGGCATTAAGGGCATCCAGACACCAAGCGACCGGGGAAAGGTGACCCAATGTTCGCATCCAGGGAGGAACAAAGATGAGGGGCCACCAGGCGCCGCCCAGCATGGACAGCACCACCCAGGCAATCGTCGCGATGGCGCTTGCCTGGCTGGGCGTGCGCGCCAAGGCTGCCAGAGCCAGCGCCATGGCCGTGACCGCCAACACATACGCGCTCGCGACCACCATCGTCGCCAGAGGCGCGCCGCCCAAGCCGACCCCGAGCCATTCTCCAAAGACGACCAGGACGGCGAACTGGACCCATCCCAACAGAAAGGTCGCCAGCAATTTGCCGCCCAGGAGCTGGGCTTTTGTTACGGGCATCATCCCCAGCCGACGCAAAATGCCCGCCTCTCGTTCTTCCGTCAGCGATTGAATCATGCCCAAGATGCTGATCATCACGAAAATCACGGTGATGCTCGGGACGGATAGCTTGAAGCCGTTCTTCATCAATTGCGCGCCGAAGATCAGCTTTTCATTCGGCGCAGACAGCGAGGCTTGGACCTGAACCGGCGGCGGCCCCCAAGAGGCTTGCGCCTCGGCGAGGCGCGCCGCATAAAACTGGGGGTCGGTTTCGATGCCGCGCGCTTGGGCTAATTCGGTGCTCAGGCGCGCCGCGACAAACGGGCCGCCCAGGCGAGTTACGATGTTCTGCGCCGCAGCGAAGACGAGCGCAGGAGCAACCAGGGCCGCGCCGGGTTGAAAAGTCAGGGTCGTTTTATCTCCCTTCTCAAGCGCGGCGGCAAATCCTTTGGGAATGGTGATGAAGGCTGAGGTGACTTCATCGGCCAGACGTTCTTGCGCCGACTCCGAAGACAGCGCGGGGCTGAGGACGAAGGCTTCGTTGGCATCCGCTAACGCCGCGACGAATGCTCTTGAGGCCGTAGTGTCGTCTCGATCAAGAACGTCAATCCGGATCACGAGCTGCGCGCTCTTCGCGAATCCCCGCGCTCCCAGGCCAATCAGGCAGATCATCAGGACCGGGATCCCGATCAGGAAGAACCAACTCATTCGGCCCTGAAGCGAGGTTTGCAGATCGTTCCAGGCGATGATGCCCAGCTTGCGTAGCGCGGAACGTTTCTTCGGAATTTTCATTCTACAGGAATCCGATGCGACGTTTCAGCAAGCGGCTGCCGATCGCGAAGAATAGGATAGCCATCGAGGCCAGGATAAGACTGTGGGGTAAGACGCTGGTTGCGCCGCTTCCGAGAGCCAGTTTCGAATACCCCGCCACGGCCCAGTATTGAAACGTAACGCGGGACAGCAGATCGAGCGGCGCCGGAAACAATTCAACCGGGAAAAAGACGCCGCCCGCCAGTCCCATCAAAACGAGAAAGGCCCGGCCATAATTCGCGGCTTGAGTATATGTTCCGGCCAGTCCAGCAATCGCGGCGCCGACACCCGTGGCCGCCGCCGCCGCCGTCAGGATCAGCACTGTCAAGCCGAGGAGGTCGATCCCAGGGGGACTCGCGGCCTGGAGATCATCGCCCGCATTTCCGCCGAGGATTCCCTCCAGCGCGGCCATGCCGCCGACCAGCACACCCAGCTGGATCAAAGTAGCCAGGTATGTTCCTAAGATTTTCCCGCCCAGGATGACTTCGGGTCGGGTCGGCGTGATGGACATTCGCTGCAGGGTTCCTTGCGTCTTGTCCTGGAAAAGAGTGGCGCTGACCATCAGCGCCGTAAAGCCGATGAACATGACCGCTATGCTCGCCGCCAGGTAATGGGCCAGCTTGATCCGGGCCGGCTGCGCGACGGGAGGAACACGCCGGATCTGAATCGGATTGGATTCCGGCGACGAAGCCGCGCGCGCAACGTTCGCCATCGCATCGTCCAACAGGCCGATTCGCAGTTGCGCCCGCACGGAGGGATTGCCGAGCAGGCCCTCGACGGTCGTGCGCACCGTGACTTCGCCGCTCGAGATCATGTTCGCCAGGGTTTCGACGACGCTCTTGAACGCCAGTCCCAAAACATTCTCCCTGCCGACGATATAGACTTCGACCGTCGCGCGTCCCATCGCCAGGGCTTCGGAAAAATCGGGCGGAATGAGCAGGGCGGCGAACAGCTTCTCGCGCTCAACCAGGCGCCGCGCCCGCGTTTCGTCCGCGATCTCGCGGACGGCGAAGGCCCGCAGCTGGAGTTCGGCCGGGAGCGCCGGATGAGCCGGATCCGGAATCATCGCGCGCGCGAAGAGCTGCCCGAAGTTTCCCCACGCGCTTCCTCTGTCTTGATTGACGATCCCGACCGGCACCTTGGCCTCCGGGACGCCGCGCCCCAAGACGACATCCCCGAACGCGAGATAGATGAGCGCGGCGATCACGAGCGGCATGGCAAGGGTAAAGATCAAGACAACCGGATCCCAATAGCGCAGGGTGATCTCGTGCCGGGCGATCACGAAGAGTTTCTTCATGGCGCTTCCGTGAGGCGCTCTCCCGTCAGGCGCAGGAAAACGGTTTCCAGGTTGGGTTGCTGAACGGTCAAGGCGCGAACGCCGATCCCCGCCTCCTTCACGATGCACAGAATTTCGGGCAGCACCTCGGCGGCTGACAGCAGAGAGAACGTGAGGGTATGCTTGTCCGACGATATCTGTTTGACCCCCTTGACCCGGCGCAAAGCGTTCAGCGTGGCAGGGGATACCGTGGAAATCCCAATGTTCAATCGTAACGTATCTTCCGAATGCATCGCCTGAATCAATTCGCCGGGTGCGCCCAGGGCGATGATCCGGCCGTGGTGGATGATGCCGACTCGATCGCTGAGTTCTTGCGCTTCATCCATATTGTGGGTGGTGTAGAGGATTGTGGTGCCCTGATCCTGCTTGAAGCGCATCACGAGATCCAGAATGTGTCGCCGGCTTTCCGGATCAAGCCCCAAGGTCGGCTCGTCCATCAAGAGAATACGTGGTTTGTGCAGCAGCTCCACCGCGATGTTCAGCCGCCGTTTCATGCCGTTGGAGTAATCAGCCACTTTATCCCCCGCGCGGTCCGTCAGGGCGATCTCCTCCAGCGCTTTATCAACGGCTTGATCCAGTTCCCGCCCCGCCAGACCGTAGAGGGAGCCGAAATAGCGCAAATTCTGGCGTCCGCTGAGGCGGGCATAAAGCGCGATCTCTTCCGGGACGACGCCGATGATGCGCTTGACCGCCATCGGATTCCGCCCCACGCTGTGTCCGGCGATCGTCGCGTCTCCGGTCGTGGGGGGAAGCAATCCACACAGGACGCCGATGAGGGTCGTCTTGCCCGCGCCGTTGGGACCCAACAGGCCGAAGATCTCGCCCTCCTGGATTTCCAGGTCGATCTCCTTGATCGCCAGCGGTCCCTTGGGCGGATGGTACTGCTTGGAAAGTTTGTGCGTCGTGATGATCGGTGCCAACGAATCCTCGTATCAAACGACCTGTTCGACGATCCTATTAACGCCTTTGAGCGACAGTTTGGAATTCAGGACCCAGGCGTTCACTTCGACAAAGTGAGGATAAGGTACAAAGCGAGAGCGAAACAACGCGCCTTTGGCATAGTAATTCTTATCCCATTCCAGGATGCCGATACAGCCCTGCTCTCGGCCGGCTTGCCATAAACCGGCCAGTAATGCCCTCCGTTCTTTTGCCGTGAGCCCTTCCCAATAGAGAAAATCAATCCATGCCCAGCGATACCTGCCTCGCCTGGAGACCAGTTCGTGAACGGTAAAGTTGATGAACCCTTCGACGGCCGCGCCGCGCTCGTAAATCAGCGTCGCGGTCACGCCTTTGGTATAAAGACGACGTGCTAACGACTCTTTGTTGAAAACGCGCACCAGGCAGTTTTGGTCCGAATAGCGCCGGGTCAAAGCGAGGATTTGGTCCAGGTCTGCATCCTGGTAGGACCGCACCGTGCCGGGGATCGGAGGGGTCGTGATGGGACGGTGCGCGCCGAGGAGTTTGTAGGCGGCCACCTCGTACCATTTTAAACGCTGGCCTTCCACGATCTTCTCCAGATTTATGCCGTGGGCGATGGCGCACATCCGCTTCAGCCGTTCGATCCGGTACCTGGGCTTCAAGGCCTGTTCAAACAAGCTCCAGGTGCGGTTCCCTTTCTCGATGGTGAAGAAAGCGAAATCGGCGCCGAACTCCGCGTTGCGACGCAAACATTCGGAAATCAAGTAGACCGCCGCGCCCCGATAGTCCTTGTGGGCGGCCATCATCACCGAGGCGACGCCTCGATAGGTATTGCCGTTGAAGCGATAGGCTCTCGGCAGGTTGGCGATGAAAGCGACCAGCCGGGTGCCGTCGTAGGCGCCGATGAGGAAGCGCGGATCCGGCACATCGGCAAAAAAATGCCGGGTAATTTCCGGACGATTCCAGTCGAGCCAGGCATCCTGCCCATATTCCTCAAACATCGTGTCGTAGGCCATCGCCGACAGGGCTGCGAGGTTCCCGTCAAAATCCCGCAACTCGATCTTACCCATCTCTGACCTGCTCTTGATAATAGCGGTAGGCGTCGCCCACGGTCTGAATCCTCCAGGCCGACTCCAGAGATAGTTTGAACCCCATCTGTTCCAGCCGTAACAGGACCTGGACCAGCCGCAGGGAATCCACACCTAGATCGGTGATAAAGGTCGCCTCCGGCGTGAGTTTCGCCTCATCCACGTTCAGCATATCGGTTAACATCGTCCGGAACGCTTCGAAAGAGAGTGGTTCAAGCGGTGGCATCGGGGCTCAATTCCTGCGCCGCCATCTCGCGCAGCCTGAACTTTTGCACCTTGTTTGTGGCGGTCGTGGGCAATCGTTCCACAAAGCGCACCTGCTCCGGAATCTTGAAGGGCGCGATCTGACCCCGGCAAAATTCCAAAACCTCTTTGACGCTGAGCTTCGCGCCGGGTTGCAGTTCCAGATAAGCCATCACCGCTTCGCCGCCCGCTTCGCCGGCGCCCGCACTGAGCCGGAGCCCCGAGCGGAGCGAATGGGTCCAAGGGACTCCGATCACCGCTGCCCGGCGGATCGCCGGGTGGCGTTCCAGATACTGCTCTATCTCCAGCGGATAGATGTTTTGTCCGCCTCGGAGGATCAGGTCCTTTTTCCGGTCCACCAGCCGCAGGCAGCCGTCTTCGCCGACGTAACCGATGTCACCCGTGTGGAACCAACCCTCCGCATCCAGAACTTGCGCGGTCAATTCAGGGTCATTATAGTAGCCCATCATCATTTGCGATGTCTGGACGGCGACCTCGCCCCGCTCGCCGGCCGTCAAGGGTCGTCGTTCGTCGTCTAAAATCCGCACCCGCGCGCCGGGCACCGGCTTGCCGACGGTACTCGCCGCCCGCTCCCACGGATCGTCCACTCCGGTCCAGGAGATCAGCATACTCTCGCTCGTGCCGTAAAAATTCTCCAGATTGCACCGCATCCGTTCGTAGAGTGCTTGAGCCAGATCGAACGGCATCGGCTCCGCCGAAAAGGTGAGGCGCCGTACGGAGGACAGGTCGTAGCGCTCCTGCCCCGGCGTGAGCAACAACAATCGGTACATGGTCGCGGAGCCTCCGATCTGCGATACTCTTTCCCGCTGGATGTACTCCAACATCTGATGTGGGTCGAAGTGATCCATCAGGATGACTTTGCCGCCGGCCAGTAACGTGACGACAATCCCGAACAATCCGGCAAATTGATAAGGAGAAAAAGGCAGCAGCAGACAACGGAGCGGGCTGAGGCCCAGCCGCGCGCGAGCCGATCGGGCTAAAATGCCCCAAATCCGGCCGTGGGTGTGCAACGCTCCTTTAGGCCGGCCCGTAGTGCCGGAAGTATAATAGATGATGATTGGATCACTACCAGAGAGTGTCGTTCGCCGCAAGGGCTTGCCCGGAGACATGACTTGGTTCAAGGGCAGAAAGACCCGACCGTCCCCATCGCTTGCCTCGCGGACCAGGATGTGACACAGATCGGGCAGGTCGGGGAGCAAGCGGGCCAACATCTTCGGGTAATCCTGTCCGTACCAGTTCCGAGCCGTGATGACCACCCTGGCTCCGCAGTCGGCGAGGATGTGGCGCAGTTCGTGCTCGCCCAAGAAGGGGTTCAGAGGAACGATGACGGCGCCTAGCATCGATGGCAGAAAGATCGGATAAACCGCTTCGGGGCAGGCGGGCAAGAGAGTTGCGACCCGGTCGCCCTTTTTGACGCCCAACGCCTGCAAGCCCGCCGCCAGTTGCTCAACGCGGGTGAACACCTGGCGTCGAGTGAGTCGTTGCCCTTGAAAGATGATGAACTCGCTCGCCGGCCTGAGGCGGAAGGCCAGAGGGACTAAACGCTGGGGCTTGAGCCAGCGGATCAGCTTTTCGACGACCATGTCTCCAACCTATCCCTCCGCCTGCAATTTATATCCGAAGCAGTTTGACCTGTCAAATCATCGACTCCCCGGCCTGAAGGCCGGGGCTTGTTCATGATTGACCCTGAGCCTCGCTTCTCGTCCCCGCCTTTAAAGGCGGGGCTTGGTGTTGGCGAATGGGTCAATCCGCGTTTGACGAGGATTGAGAGCCTCGCCTTTCTCCCCTCACCCGCCCGCCGACTCCAACGTGTAGCCGTACCGCTCGATGTAGCGGCGCCAGCGACGGCCGATCCGGGCTCGGACTTCCGGGGAAATCTCGTAGCGGTTCGTCTTGTAGTCCTTCCGGGCGGCTACGTACTCGTTCAGCGCCGGCAGGGCCTCGCCGACCTCGCCCAGCTCCAGTTGCTCATAAATCCTGCGCATCTGGCCGATCGGGTCCTTGATCAGCTCCTCGTAGCGGACCTCGCAAAGCTGCCAGTGCGCCAACAACCGCCGGTCTCGCTCGAACACCTCGTACATCCGGCCCAGCGTCCTGAAGACATACTCCTCCAAGCCTTCGTGCCTGGGCGTCTGAAACCCTTCGTCGCGCGAGAGGCGCTTCCAGAGGTTGATCGTCGAGGGGAAGATGACGTACGGATCGCGGACGACATGGATGAAGTGAGCCTTGGGGAAGAGATCCAGCAGCACCGAGATGCGGAAGGTGTGCGAAGGCGACTTCAACACGATCCGCTTCGGAATCCGCAGCGTCAAGCACTTCAGGAACCAGACCACTGCGCGCTTCCATCGCTCCCGCTGCTTCTGCGGCACCTCGCGAAGCTCGAAGTATTCCTGATCCTGCGGGGGCCGGTTGGGGAAGGCCAGGGTCAGGTAAGGAGAGCGGACACCCATGTTGCACAACGCGAATTCGTCTTCCTGGGGCCGGTCCCAGCCGAAGGCCATGTTGTCCATCGGCCGCTGGGCGGGCAGCAGGGAGGCGAGCCAGCCTTTGATTCGCCGGCTGGAAATCAGAAAATGGTTCGGCGCCAAGCAGTCGTACGTATTCGCAAACGTGTGCCGCCGGTCCAGCGCCATCATCTCGTGCAACAGGGTCGTGCCGGCCCGCCAGTGGCCGATGATGAAGATCGGGCCATGCTCGACATGGGTCCGGGCGATGCGTCGGCCGAGCAGGAGCTTTTGGAGGATTCCCAGCAGGGAGTTCATCGGGCACGCGAGCGCACAGACCAGCGCCCTACCCAAGCGGCGCGGCGCCACAGCAAAGCGGTTGCGGATCAACAGCAGGAACAAGCCCCTGACGGTCATCCCGTTCCAGATCCGGGGAATCCAGGGCCGGTCTCGGTAGCCTATGGTCTGTTGCGGGGTTTTCGCGGCCGACGCGGCGGTCATGGCATCTCCTCGTCCCTCACGAACCGGGTCAGGTTTCCCACGCCCTGAGCAGGCTGTCAAGGCGGGCCGCGAGGGTCTCGACATGGGGTGGGAACATCATCTCGAAATGGTTGCACCCGACGTCGTACTCCTTGTACTCGCCCGAGGTGAACTCGCGCCAACTCAACCCGGCCGCATCCTCCCCTGGAAACGGATTGCAGCCTTTCCAAAGGACCAGGGGCGCGCGTACGGGTTCCGGCCTGTAGGCGTGGCTCATCTCGATGTGCCTGGAAAAGAGAACGACAAATCGCTCCATAAGCTGCCGTACCGTGCCGCTTTCGACGAATTCCTTTCGCGCCCGTTTCAACAGCCACTCAACGAGCAGCCGGGAGCGATCTCCCGCCTCAGCCGGCAGGGCCTTTTCGCATAAGTCTCCAATTTCCTTCTTGAGCGCATCCGCCTCCACGGCTTCGATGAGGCCCAGTTCGCGGCTGAACGTGTTATAGACGTCCATGATGTAATTGGGCAGCAAGGACAGGCCGCGTTCGGCGTCGGCGAGCGGCTCGAGCCGGGAGTTGACCATGGCGACGACGGCTACCTTGGCGCCCCGCGCTTCAAGCTTGCGCGCCACGCTCATGCACAGGTAGCCGCCCATGCAGAAGCCGAACAGCCGGATGGGCCCGGCGGGGGAATGTCTCGCGAGCGAATCGGCGTAACTCTCCGCCATCCGGTCCAGGGATTCCCACTCGCCCTGATCCGTGTGCCAGATCCGCGACTGGATTCCGAAGACGGGAATGCCCGCGGGCAGCGCCTTGGCGAAGCGCTCGTAGGTGGACGCCAGGCCGCCCGCGGCATGAATACA
>JALHUR010000262.1 GCA_022867325.1 Candidatus Aminicenantota bacterium
AAAGACACTCGCCCCACTGTCCACGGACTCTTAAACCCCAGCAAATACCAATACAGTTCCCGGTCTTCCATGGTCGCCTCCTCTTTGTGGCGACCATTTTACATCAGAGAGAGACCCACGACAAACCCGGAAGCCCCCTAATTTTCGAGCGATGTTAACCGCCTCATTCAGTTGTCGGAGAGCTTGGTCGGGATAGCCAAGAATCCACTGCGCCCAAGATCCAATACCCTGATTGAACACTCCCACATCATAGCCGATGAGATACGCCAGAAAGCCTTGTTTTTCTTGATTGTAGACGTCCATCATACGCTTGCCATATTCAACCGTCTGGACAAGTTCTCCCATATTGAGCAAAGGCCAAGTGTGAGCATAACAGCAACTAGCCTCGAGCATTGGGACCTTTGACTGTTCCGCTATTTGAGACATTTGTTCCGCAAATTTCAGCGATGTTCTGTACTGGCCCGTAGTTCCATAATAATTGACAAGCTGAAAAAGCGCGAAAAACCGCTGAAGCATATCACCCGCTCGATCGCAAAGCTCTCTGGCTCGAACGACGGCTTGGCCCAATTCCGGAGCACCAAAGCCCTTCGTGGACATGAGTGGAACGGCCAGGGCGAGTTGTAAAGCGAGTTCGAGTTGGTCGCGCTCAGGAGTTTCAGGAAGCTGCTTGAGGAGTTCCAGAGCTTTTTTGTAGTGGGCAATCGCCTCCTCGCCGGCAGACAGCCGTACGGCTTTACTTCCTGCCTTGTGAAAATAGTCTATGGCCTTAGATACGATTCCTGCTTCCAGAAAATGTCTGGCCAGCTGGACAGCGATCTCTTCGGCCTGCTCTCCGTAGAGGGCTTCCAAAATATTTCCCACTTCTTCGTGAAGTTGCGCTCTCTCCACCTTATCGAGGCTATTGTAAAGATATCTCTGGAACAGGATGTGCTGGAAAAGATACGAGGACAAGCGCTGTTTTTCGAGCTGCCGGATGCCTTTTGCGGACACCAGATGATGCCGCTTATCCAGCTCCCGGCTCAAAAGCTTGATCAGCTCTCGGACTTCTTCTTTCTGAATCCGGGCGACCACCTCCGCCGTAAATTCTTCGCCTTCGACACTGGCGATCGTCAAAATCTCCCGCAGTTTCTCATTGAGCCTTTGGACGCGCTCTTCGATGACTGCGTCCACGCGCGCCGGGAGCGTGTTCCAATCCAGATCCGGGCCCTCCATCCATCGGCCTTCCTTATCCCTGACCAACGCCCCGCGTTCCTCCATGTCCCTCAGCAATTCAACCGTAAAGAGAGGATGTCCTTTGGTCTGGCTGTAGAGCGTCTCTCGGAATTTATGGCCAAGCCGGTTCGGCTCAGTATCGATAAAATCATGCACGAATTGACGGGCTTCAGTTTTTCCTACTTCGATCTCTATCTCCCCAAAATCCCGTTTGAGTTCGTGAAGGATAGGATCGAGGGGATGACGCTCTTCTCCTCGGCCGAGAGCGACCTCTGCCGGCCTAAAAGCCCCAAGGATAAGGATCCGGTTCCCCTGAATCCGGCGGCCCAGATGAAAGAGCAAGCTCGCCGAGCCGGGATCAATCCACTGGAGGTCGTCAAGAACAAGAAGCAACGGCTTTTCTTTGGCAAGATCTTGCAGCACTCGGGTGTATTGTTCCAACAGATTGCTCTGCTGGAGCATCAGATCGGCAGGGAGTGAGGACTTGCGTTCCACGAGTTTCTTCAGGCCGGCCAGCCAATATGTCATTCTTGATGAGAAAGCTTCGCTTCGGGATGCCAAGGCTGCTCCGGGGACAAACAGATTAATCAAATCCTGGCCGTTATCTAATAAGGCTTTAACAGAGAGAGGCAGAAGATTCCACAACCGAAGAGCGTGTTCTCTGGAAATGACGCCGGCCATCCATTTGGCTTCAACGTCTCCGGTCAAAAGGCTCAATATCTCCATGAATGGCAGGTAAGGGTCCCCGATTCCCGCGTGGGCGTTGCATTTGCCTGAGGCGACAATAAGTTCTGGATATGTCTCTTGGACACGCTGGGCAAACTCCTGGACCAAGGCTGTTTTCCCACTGCCCGCTTCACCGAGCAGGAAGACCACTTGGCCCTTGCCGCTGAGGGCGGCCTCGAGTTTCTGAGCCAGTTTTCCTAATTCTTGTTCTCGGGCTACAAAGACCGATCGCTTAACCGGAGCCTCTTCTGCGCCCTCGATAAGAAAAGCCGGGATCTTGGGTTTCAGGGTACCCGCTGCTGTTGGTAAACCCTCCTCCAAGCATCTCAACTCCGCCAACAATTCCTCCGCCGTCTGGTATCTCTTCTCTCGATCCTTTTCCAGGCATTTCAGGATGACCGTGGTAAGTTCTTCGGAGAGCTGCGGATTAATCCCCTTGGGGCTCAGCGGGATTTCAGCCTTGTGCTTCATCGCAATGATCAAGGCCGTGTCGCCCTCAAAGGGGACTTTCCCCGTCACCATTTCATAGAGCGTGGCTCCCAGAGCGTAAATGTCCGATCGCGCGTCCGCTTCCATCCCCTCCACTTGTTCGGGAGACATGTAGTCCGGGGTACCCATGATCATTCCGGCTTCCGTTACGCCTTTGGCGGCCAGGGACCGAGCGATTCCAAAGTCCATGATGCGGACATTTCCGTCTCTATCGATCATGATGTTTTGCGGCTTGAGATCACGATGAACGACACCCAGTCGGTGCGCCTCCGTCAGTCCCTCGCAGACCTGCCCAGCTATGGGCACTGCTTCGTCTTCAGGCAACCGGCCTGTCCTTCTGATAACGGTTTTTAAATCCTCTCCCGGCACATATTCCATGGTGATGAAATAGGTGTCTTTTTCCCTATTGATATCATGCATCCGGCAGACGTTCCTGTGGGTGATCCTTCGCGCGTATTTCAGCTCATTCCGGAATCGTTCGATCGTCTTTTCGTCGGAGGCGATTTCAGGATTCAAGAGCTTGAGGGCCACTTCCTCCTGAATCTCTTTGTCCAGGACTTTGTAGACCTTTCCCATGCCGCCGCGGCCCAGTTCTTCGATAACCTCGTATCTTCCGGCGTAGAGGGTTCCTTGGGCCGGTTCCCCGAGAGAAATCTGGAAAGTCTTCGTCGCGGAAAACGGCGTCTTTTCAGAAAAGGACAAATCGAACCCACAGCTTCCGCAGAAGGGGGAATCGGAGGGATTCTCAAAGAGACACTTGGAGCATTTCATGGCCCTCGCCTCCGTGAGCTGAGGAATAAAAATTAGGTTATCGGGTATGTTGCCCCCTGGGCGTCTTTGACTCGATTTCCCTATCAATCTATTGACGAAATTATCACTTAAAACTCAAACAGATGTCAACGTAACCCGCCGCTGGAGAAAAAAGATGGAAAAAGGTCCGGCCAACATCCGGCCACGCCAACGGGCAAGCCGCCCTTCGATCAGCGGGTAACGACAAGAAAATTAACTACTTCCCATTTCTATCGGCAATTTCGGGTTCAATGCGCCACTTGACAATACATGATTTTGTAGCTATATTTGAGCCTCATATGTAGTCACAATATAAGGAAGCCATGCGATTCGTTAATGTTAGGGAATTGAAAAGCAAGACGTCGGAGATTCTCCGCGCCGCGGCCGGCGAGAATATTGTCGTTACTAATCGGGGGAAACCGGTCGCCGTCCTTCAAGGATTCGATAGCACGGAATTTGAAAGAGCCGCGTTTCGGCCGGCGGCCGGAGTCCGCGAAACCCGCGCCCCCTACGGCGCGGCGGTCGAGGATCTTCCTCCACCCTCTCCTGGGCCCGGGGCTAGACTGTCCTGGAATCCTCTCAAAGCCGTCTTCTGGGACTATCCGGAGCTGACGGACGCGGCGGCCTTGGGCCGTAAAATCCAAGAGGCACGGGATTCTTCCGTCCAAGATGCATTCCGCTGGTATTTAGCCCGTTTTTTGGAAAGGGGCAGGGTTGTGGATACGCTGCGATTTTTTTGGTTGGAGGAAATCCGGCGGGTCATGCCTTCGCTGAGGATTTCTCCCCGCGCCGTGGCCAAATGGGCAAGGATCCTGGCGGGCTATGGAAATACTTAAAGAATTTTCCGCGGGCTATGCTTCACCGGCCCAGAAATCCGTCCTTGCGGCCTTGAGCCGAGATCCGATCATTAAGGATGCGTTTTTTCTGACCGGCGGAACGGCGCTATCCGTTTTTTACCTTGGACATAGGGTTTCGGACGATATCGATCTTTTCACCAGAGAGCCGCTCGACCTCCCGGCCGTCACGGACCTTATCCTCCGGCCTTGGGCCGGGGAGTTCATCATGATTGAACGGGAATTTTCCTTCGTTTCGGTTTTCATTCAGAACGTCAAGGTCGATTACGTTATCGATCACTTGTCCGAAATGGAAGAGCGTCCCCTAGCCGACCTGGATTCCGGCGGCCGCCTGACCGTAGACTCACTGGAGGCGATCGCCGCCAACAAGCTGACGACGCTGGTCGGCCGCATCGAACCGAAGGACTTCATCGACTTCTATTTCCTGCGGAAGGAATTTCCTCGTTTGAAAGCCGCCTCCATCCTCGAGCGCGCGAGAAGGAAAGACGCCGTTTTCGATGATCCCATGACGGCAGCCACACGTCTGAAGGAAGGATGGCAAATCGTCCTTCGGTCCGCGCCGGCGGCCGAAGCCCGGAATATCAAAGACGGCCGGCGCCACGCTCTGATCCCTTACCCTCGACTTCTGAAGCCCGTCGATTGGGAGGAGTTCGGACGACTTTTCGAAACACTGGCGGATTGGCTCTTTGAGCAAGGGCGTTGAAAACGGGGGGCGATCTCCGGAACAGCTTGTTTCATCCTTGATTCATAAATAGTCCGCTATCCGGGATAGGGGAGGTCACCCGGGCGATAAACTCCAGATAATCCATCGTCTCCTGCTCCGCGCCGTCCCGGCCTCAACGATAACCGACCTTGCCCTCGGGTTCCAGAAAAGTCCAGGAAAGAATGCGCTCGGCCCATTCCGGGCTCAGCAGCTCCTTGCGGACAAGATCGGCCAGCACCTCGCGGGCGAAGATCTCCGCCAGTCGCGAGTCGTCGATCCGCGGGATCTCGTGGAAGACACCTGCCGTGTCCACTCCGCCCTCGGTCACCAGAAAGTAGAAATCTCCCTTTATCTCGCCCCCGATATCTTTAAATGCATTTATTAGCCTGAACTTATCGCCGTCGTTATTGCCGAATATGCCTGTCAGTTTCAGCCCTTTAAATGCCCTGACGGATTTCGGGTTTACATAATCGCCAAGATGAATTACCAAATCAACCTTACTATCTTTAAAGACCTTCACACTCTTTTTGATATTCTCCAAATGGTCATGTGAATCCGAGATTAATCCTATCTTCATAACGCAGTTTGCTCCTTTATTAGATTACCTTGTCAGCTTGTAGATTATAAACTCTTCAAATACTCCTTTTTTACGGGCTATGATCATATGCCTCCAGCCAAGCTCATCCGATATCTTTAAGATCTTCTCAGGCTCTGCAATTGATGAATAAACCATCTGCACGTATCCGTTCTCTTTAAGATGTCTTTTTGCCTCCTCAAAAAACCTCAGCGCAAGCGTTTTGTTATGGTCAAAGAGCGCCCGGTCAAAATTTGTCCTTGCAATACCTTTGAGATATGGCGGGGTAAAGAGGATTATATCAAACCTGTCATCATTGCTCAGAGGAGAGAAGAGGTCGCCCTGTAAAACCGAAACCCTCTCCTCTACGCCATTGAACTTTACATTCTTTTTTGCATATTTAACAGCCTCAGGATTAATATCCACTGCAACAACCCTGCCGCCTCTTTGAGCCGCTGTAACTGCCTGAATTCCGGAGCCTGTCCCCATATCCAGCACCATATCTTCAGGCGCGGCATTTATGTGTCTCGCCATAAATTCACTTGTATAGTAATATTTCGGGTTGAAGACCGCTTCAGAAATCTCGTAGGTCTTTCCAAGAACACTAACCCTGTGCGGACCGTATTTCTGTATCTTCCTGATGCACCACGTTCCAAATGTCTGTTTCAGGTTATTAAACATCCTTATTATTCAGCAAGCTAAAACTTGTAGATAACCATTCCCGTAAGGCTCGCTTCCTGTCTTATCAAGCCCTTTCTCTTCCATCTCCTTTTTAAACCTCAGCGAGGTCTCATATCGGTGATGAAGAATTTCCTTTATTCTGCATGTGACGAATTCCCCCTCTCGGCGCTGAATCTACCCTCCTATCCATGCCGGAACTATATCGTCGGCCGGGCGGCGCTGTCAACCCCTCGACACTCATGGAAGCCCTGAGTGCAGGCGTTTCGCAGTACACATAAGCCGTTTACGGCTTATGTGTGCTGCAAGGCTGCTCCCCGGCATGAATGCCGGGGCTTGTTCGGAGTTAACCCTGAGCCTCGCTTCTCGTCCCCGCCATGAGCGCAACCTGCTCGAAGACATGGGAGGGCGGGGGCTTCGCCGCCGCAAACGTCAGCTTCAGATGCTCGATGATCCGGTCCACGGCCCCGAAATCCGTGATGAAGGCAATCACTCTCATCGTCCCCCCGCATTTGGGCTATTGCGCCTCATAATGCTTCACCTCACATACCTTTTCATCGAAGAGAGACCCTTGATCCTCGTAAACCTTTTCAAATAAACGAATTCTCCAACTCACCCGGCGTCCTGTATGGGCCCGGATTCCTTCGAGTTTTCCGTCCTTGAGCTTTTGCTGAATAGTCTGCTGGCTGACTCCCATCTTGCTCGCAGCTCCCTTGAGGGTGAGCCGGCCTTCCGAGGTTTCGGCGGTCCTGAGACGTTTCCGATCCTCTTCCGAAACCTGAATCCGCCAAGAAGCCCCCTTGCTCTTCTGGGTACCGCGAAGAAGACCGACTTCGACCCAGCGGATAACCGTCGAGTGGCACACTCCAAGGATCTCCGCGGCCTGTTGGGCACTATAGATATCCTGGCCTCGTTTCGGAAGAGACGTCCTCTTCTCGATGCCATAAACCAGCCGCAGGCAGGCGACCTTGGTCCGAGTGAACGTATGGCCCTTCGATGTCCTGAGGCCCCGACAATGAAGAATGCGGGCGATCTCTGCATCCGAATATTCCTCCGCCAGCTCTCGGACCCAATCCACAACTTCGGGGTCCGTGACATACCGATGGATGCCGCTTCGTCCCCTTTTAACTTCGACCGGAGTGACGTCGCCGCCGATCCAGTGCACGTTCGCTTCAAGATGATTTTCGGCAGACGTCACGACCACGTTCTCGATCAAACATCGAATGATCCGCTTCTTGTCCTGGACGCGGGTGGTCGAGGAATGCCACAATCTCGGCACGTCATGCGCAGACCTTCGCAGTCGCTCTTTGTCTTCCGGCGAAAGGGCTCTCTCCAAGACCTCGAGCCGGGCTTCGGCTTCTCGCTCAACACTCTCTCGTTCTTGCAGCGCTTTCTCCCAACGTCGTTCCAGCTCACGGGCCACGAGCCGGTTGGCCGAGTCGACCGCCTCATGCTGCCGTCGGGCCAAGTCGACGTCATAGCGGGCGCGCTCTATTTTTTCCTTGAAGTGTCGTTGTTCGTCCTCTCCGGCTCGCACATGGGCCGCCGCGGCTTCGATCATCGCCTCCAATCCCAAAGGCTCCAAAACCTCGAGAACGAGCCGTTCGGCCGCACCCTCAAGCCGCACCGCTCCGAAACTCTGACAAATCGGCGCCCCCATCTGCTCTCTTTTCCTCAGGCACTCATAACGAATCAAACGACATTGATGGACGTATCGGACCTTCATCCGCCGACCACAGATTCCACAAAGAACCAGCCCTTGAAGCAGAGATTCCCCTTCCCTCGCCGCTCCAGGATGGGCTTTCCCGTTATGATTGGAGACGATCCGGCGCTGGTTCGTCTCATACATCTCCCAGCCAATATATCCCTCATGATGATCCTGAATCAAGGCGTGCCACGCCGGCCGCGGTTTTTGCCGCATCCGTTTCATCGGTCGCTGAGAAGCGTCCAGAACCTCCTCCACCTGACGCAGGCCGAAGGCGTACGCCCCGGCATAGATGGGATTTTTCAACATCCTCTGAACGATTCCATAACTGGGGATTTTCCACGGTCGTCCGGGCCCAGGAAAGCTCCAGACGGGCAATTGAATCCCGTCCTCGACCAGAGCCTGGTGGACTTGATGGATCGTCCCCAGCTGTTCAAAACGTTTAAAAATATGATCGATGGCCGAACGGACTTGATCGTCGGAATCCTTCACGATCCGGCCGGCTTCATCCCAAAGGAATCCCGCCGGAAGCCGAAAGCGAAACTCCCCCCGTTTGACTTTAGCATTCCTGGCTTCCACCAGGCGCTGCTTCAAAAGGTAAAGCTCGGCTTCGCTCATCGTTCCTTTCAGCCCCAACAAAAGACGGTCATTGTAGGCCCGGGGATGATAGAGCCCTTCCCCGTCGGCCAAGAGGGTTGAGGTCACGGCACAGATGTCCAGCCAATGAAACCAATCGCGGTTGCCCCGGGACAGACGCGACACCTCCAGCGCCGGAATAATCCCCACCTGGCCCAGAGCCGCCTGGGTCACCATCTTCTGAAATCCCAATCGATCCTGGCTTGTCGCCGCCGACTGTCCGAGATCCTCATCGACCAGGACGACGCGTTCTCGAGGCCAGCCGAGTTCAACCGCCCGCTCCACAAGATTCCGCTGCCGCTTTTGGCTCTCTCGGTGGTGGATCACCTGATGCCGGGTCGACTGACGAACGTAGACATAAGCCTGCCGCGACCGGTGGAGGGCCGTGATATCTTCAGCGTTCATGAGGTCTCTCCTTGGTTGTCATCGCTGTCTTTTTCTGATTTAAAGAAGCCCGTCCCATCTCGGCCAGAATCAAAAGAATCTCTCGGCGTTTTTGGGGACCAAGACGACTCCAGACGTTTTCGACCCAGCCCGCCGCTCTCCATTCGAAAAGAGGAAGTTGCTCGTTCATCGTGGCCTCCTAGGACGGAATCACGAGAACGATTATGGAAGACGGGGGAACCTGAGACAAGGACCTCTAAGAGGTCGGCCAGGCCTCGCAAAGCGCTCGGAGTGGCCCGAGTTCCGGCATCGGTTCTTTGAACCCGACGGCTTTCGACCGGATGGTCCGTCCATGACGAGGGAAGAGAGATCCGGGAGCCGTCTTTAAGTTGGGCTATCCAGCAGGTCTCTTCAGCTCCTCGGCGAGGACCGATGACCTCGAGGATCTGACCGAAAAGCGGATGCGGCGGGTGAATGATTCGTATTTTCTCGGGCCGATCATGAAAAACAGTAGTAGTCTGATGTGCACTCTGGGCAGAGCATCGGGTCAACCTCACCGGGCGATAAACTCCAGAT
>JALHUR010000263.1 GCA_022867325.1 Candidatus Aminicenantota bacterium
CAGTTTCTTGTCGATGTCTTTGGTCATAAGCCGCGTTTGTCCAACTCGCGGCGGATCGCTTCTCCCACGATCCGCCCCAACTCGGGATGAAGGCGCTGCAGGACGCGAACGCTCAACGACTCCAGGGCCTCCTCGGACAGCTCGGAGTCGGCGGACGGCCGGCTCGCCTGGAACTCGCTCTGCGGCGAGACCGGAGGTTCCGGCCTGAGGTCCGGCCCGGCTTCATCCGGCTTAACGGGCAAGGGAGCGGCCTCCGGCTCGATCCGGATGATATCGGAGACGGCCGGCCGGCCCGCCCCCGCGCCGGGCGCGATGACCATCAGGCAGAAATCCTGGGCGTTGGCCACGAAGAAGCTCAGCGTCATCCGGAGCTTCCGGTCCTCGGTCCGGAGCGAGACTTCCTTGATCTTCTCCAGGCCCAACGTGTCTTGGAGGCTGCGGAGCGTCCGCTGGAGCGGGAAGGCGAAGGCGGATAGGAGTTCGGGATCGTACATCTCCCCCCGGGCGTCCACGACCAGCCCGTCGCTGTCGACGACAACGGCTTGATGGAGCTTTCCGTCCCGGATCATGTCCTCGACCGTTTTGGAGATGAATTTCACAGCCTCGCCTCCTGTTCCAGACGTTCCAGCAAACGCCGGATCATGACGATGAAGGATTCGCGTAGGTTGATTCCCTTCAGGGCGCTGATCTCGAAGGCCGGGTATCCGTTGAGCCCGAGCTTTTCCCCCAGCTCGTCGGCCGGGTAGGTGTCCTCGAGGTCGATCTTGTTGTAGAGGACGATGACTTCAGCCTGGCGGAGCTTCTCGATGGTGTCGAGGTAGCGGCGGAATTCGACGACGAACTCCCGGTTGTGCTCGAGCTCCATCTTCTGGCAGTCGACGACGAAAAAGATGCCGTCGGCGTCCTCGAACAGCATCCGCCGCGTGCTGAGATAGTAGTCCTGGCCGGTCGCCGTGAACAGGCGGACGACGATATGGGGGCTGATCTGGATCGGGGTGAAGTCGAAAAGGAGGGTCTGGCCGAAGGAGGTCTCGATCGACCTGATCTCGCTCGTTATCTTCATGTCCTCGGGGATGACGTTCCGGTACAGCCACTTGAGGGAGGTCGTCTTCCCGGCCAGGGCCGTGCCGAAGAAGAGGATCTTGAAGTAGATTTTGCTGCCGTAGGTCCTCACGAGCCTTCCTTCTCAAACCGGGACAGGATGTCGGCGATGCTTCGGCTGTCGGGAAGCCGGAACTTCATCTCCTTGACCATTTCGCGGCGGAGCTCCATCGTGTCCTGCATAATCTTGGTGATGGCGTCGATGGCCCGCTTGGCTTCGAGCCGGATCATCCCGATATAGGCGTTCTTCCCGGCGATGATCGTCAGCAGACCCCGCGGCATCCGGTTCTGGCAGAGTTTAAGGTCCCCGTACTCGACGATGATGCTGTCGAGCTTTTGCATCAGCTCGGTGCCGACTTGGGCGTAGGAGTTATAGCAGGCGGCCAGCAGGGCTCCCAGGTCCTCCGGTTTCATCTCGAACCGGCCGGCGACTTCGATCGGAATGCCGTCGATGTCGATCAGGATGACCCCGACGATTTCGGGGACGCGCTTCATGATCCCTTCGATGATCTCTTTGATGTTGGCCATGGTTCCTCTTTCCGCGCGTCAGGGGGCCGGCGCCTTCCCGGCGGCCTTCAACAGCTGGTCCAGGAATTCTTCGACCTTGAAGCGGATCATGACCGGGTTGGGCCCGGCTTCCAGGACGAACCCGAAGACAATGGAGTGGACATAGACAAGAATATTGACGTGTCTCGTGTTGATCTCGATGTATTTGAGGGGGCCGGAGCGCAAGAAGTTCCGGGGGATGGTCCCGACCGACTGAATAATCCGGAGGAAGTTTTGGGAGGGAAAGTGGATGTCCCGGTACTTCGCGTAGCCGACCAAGTCTCCCCCGTCGAACAGGGTGGCCAGATAGAGTTCCTTGACGCTCGACATCTCCTTGAGAAACTCGACGATCTCCGGGGCCGTCCGCCGGATGTAGCGGGAAAGATCCATGCGCCGTTCCTTGGCCCCGATGGCCAGGATTTTGGCCAAAGTCCGCTCCCGGATGTTCAACATCTCGGAGACATAGGACTGGGTCAGCGAGCCGGCCGATTCGACTTCGTTGAGGATGGCCTGGAAGGCGAGGTGGACCTCGCTCTGCTTGAGCTGGACTTTAAATTCCTTGACCCCCTCGCTGTTATCCCGCATATCCTGGACGAGCCGCTGCTCGATGAAGACATCCTCGGGGAGAGGGTCGAGGAAAAACAGCGTGCCGCCGGCGAAGGAAAGGACGCGCTGGATGCGAAGCGACTCGTCCTCCCACTCCTCCCGGGGGTGGCTTGTCGTCGCGATCCAGCCTTGGGGAAGGGCGGATAGGACATTCCTGAGAGTCGCCGGTTCGGCCGCGAAGTAGACGACCTGGATGGGCGGAGCTCCCAACTCCTCCTCCGCGTAGGACAGCTCGAAAGCCTCGCGCTGGGCTTCGGACTCCTTGACGTCGATCAGCTTGGCCCCCTTGATGTACCGGGCATCCTTGGGGATCTTGCCGCAGAGGACGAACGTCCGGTACTGGGGGATATAATACCTCCAGAGCGAGAAGAGGCTGTTGGCGGAATCCACGTTGGAGGCTTGGATGACGATCCTGTTCCGATGCCAGATGGCGGCCAACAGGGAGGCCTCCCAATTCTCCTCGAGCTTGATCACGACCTCTCCTTGCCCGGCGCCGGGAGTTTGAGGGCGTCAAAGATCTCTTCGAGAGCCGGCGTGACTTCCTTGATCAGAATCCTGGCCAAGCCGACGTTCAACTTCTTGCGTCCCAGCAGAACGACGTGAAACCCGAGGTCCGGGTGTTTATGAATGAGGAGGATGCTTTCCTGCCAGTCCACCTGCATTTGACTGAGATCGGCGGCCCCGGCGCTGGCCGCGATGCCGTTGGCGGTTTCGATGATATCGGCGATGGAGATCAGAACCTCGCTCGGAGGCGAGCCCTCGAACCTGGAGAAGAGCAGCGTCCCGTCCGGGCCGAACAAGGCGAACCCTTCCTTATCGGCCAGATAGGAGAGGCGCTCCAGGACGAAGGCCAACTTGGGGCTTTGCGTGATCATAATCCGTCCCCGTTCGTCCCGGCCGGGCCGAGAGGATTAGACCAATCCACGGTCCTTAGAGTTGAATTATGCTCTAATCTTGTGGTTAAAACAAGGCCCTTCTCTGTTCTCAGAAATCGATCCTTGGCCGACACCATTTTTCCTCCGGCCGGGAGGAGGGTCAATTACCCCTCCCGGTGAAATTAGGGGTGAAATTCTCCTCCCGGCCGATGAGATTTCGTTAAAAACGATGTCCCCCCCCGCCCCGGGAACGACTAATCCCCGGGAAAGCCGGCGTCAGGGGAAAAGCCAGGGACGCCTCCAGCCGGGACACCAGGGAAACGAAAATCAGGAGCCTCGAAGCGCCGCCTGCCCCGGATGAGACTTAATAACGAGGATCCTTGAGGACGACGGCCGTCCCGGAGAGCGATTTGCCGTCCACGGTCAGGACGACGCGGTAATCCCCTTCCGAGACCGCCGAGTAGGCATAGTTGACATCCGTCGAGCAGCCGGAGTCCGGAGCGACGGCCCGCCGCCTCCGCTCCTCGAAGCTCTTCTTCTCCTCGGGTGTCCGCTCCCGGCGCTGGGTCATGGCCCAGATAACCTTGTGAAGACCGGGTTCGGCGGCCCCATTGAGATCGTTGATGAGGAGGCTCCAGTTGTAGATGGAGACGACGACGTCCGATTTGGGCTTGGTCTTCAGATAGTATTGAATGACTACGCCGGCCGGTTCGCTCTTCCCGCTGAAATTGGAATAGCTCCGGTGGCGATCGAGGGGCTCGCCCTGCCACTGGACCTTGGGCTCGATCCGAAACAGATGGACGTCCTTGGCCAGGACGTCCGGAGTCATCTCCTGGAAGGGAACGATATCGGCGACGAACAGGCCCCGGCCGTGGGTGGCGACGACCAGGTCGCTGTCGCGGGGATGGATGAGCAGGTCGTGAACGGGCTGGGTCGGCAGCCCCGACTTGAGCTTGTTCCAGGTCCTGCCGCCGTCAAGGGTGACATAGACGCCGAAGTCCGTTCCCGCGAACAGGAGGTTCGGATTGCGCCTGTCCTCGCGGACGACATTGACCGGCCCCTCGGCCAAGCCGGCCGCGAGCGAAGTCCAGGTCTGGCCGTAATCCGTTGTCTTAAAGATGAAGGGGCGGAAGTCGTCGTTCCGGTAGCCCGTGAACGTCACGAAGGCCGTCCCTGGATCGTAAGCCGAGGCGACGACCCGGCTGACCCAATAGCCTGGGTTCGCGGGGATTCGGTCGTTGAGCTTTGTCCAATTTTTGCCGGCGTCCCTGGTCAGCCAGACATTCCCGTCGTCCGTCCCGGCCCAGAGCAGACCCTCGACCAGGGGCGACTCGTCGACGGTCGTGATCGTGCAGTACTGGATGTTCCCGTCGCCCCCCTTCCCCGTCGTCAGCTTGGACGGGTCGTTCGTCGTCAAGTCCGGGCTCACTTCCTCCCAGTACTCGCCCCGGAAAGGCGATTTGACCAGGATGTTGGCGCCGTGGTAGATGACGTCGCTGTTATGGGGCGAAACCAGGATGGGCGCGCACCAATTCCAGCGGAGCTCGGGCTTCTTGGCCCGATATCCGACGGCTTTCGTCCCGCCGGTCAGGAGGTCGACCCGCTGCAGGACGCCGAACTGAAACTCGTTGTAGAGGAATCGGTTGGTCCGGGTGTCGAAGACGTTGTACATGCCGTCGCCGCCCCCGACCGAGGTCCAATCCTCGAGATTGATATCCCGGCCGTGGGGGTTGGAGCTCGGGCCGAGATGGGACCCGTTGTCCTGGGTTCCGCCGGCGACCCGGAAGGGAACGCTCAAGTCGGCCCCGACCGCGTAGAACTGGGCCAGGGGTAGAAAGTCGGGGTGGTACCAGGTCTTGCCGCCATCCCAGGTTACGCCCATGCCATGATCGTAGCCGAGGAGCATGTGGTTCGAGTCGGCCGGATCGATCCAGAGGGCATGGTTGTCACCGCCGAAGTTGAACATGCGCATCCCCCAGTTCTTGCCGCCGTTCTTGGTGCCGAGGACGGAGACGCTCAGCACATAGACGGTCTGGTCGTCGTTGGGATCGATTATGATCTGGCCGTAATAATAGCCGGGCGATCCGCCGATGTTCTGCTTCTCGGGGCTGACCTTGCGCCAGGTCGCTCCGGCGTCGTCCGAGCGGTAGACCTCGCCGCCGATCATTCCGGCGCTCGACTTGCTCTCGAGAAGCTCTTTCTCCCGGTCCGCGTCGGACATCCCGGGTTTATTGGCGTTCTCGATCGTCGCGTAGAGGATATTCGAGTTCTTGGCGTAGACGGCGAGCCCGATCCGGCCCAGCATCCCTCCGGGGAGACCCTTCTCGAGCTTCGTCCAGGTCGAGCCGCCGTCGGATGTTTTATAGATACCGCTTCCCGGACCGCCCAGGTTGAAGGTCCAGGCCCGGCGGACTTTGTCGTAGGCCGCGGCGTAGAGGACCTCGGGATTCGCGGGGTCCATGACGACATCGACAACGCCGATCGCCCGGCCGCGGACGACGACGTCCAGGCTCTTGGCCCAGGTCTTTCCGCCGTCCGTCGTCTTGTAAAGGCCTCGCTCGGGGTTTTCCGAATAAAGACGCCCCAGGGCCGCGACATAGACGATGTCGGGGTTCGCGGGATGGACGACGATCCGGCCGATGTGGTGGGACTCCTTGAGTCCCATGGTCGTCCAGGTCTTGCCGGCATCGACGGATTTGTAGGCGCCGTCGCCCCAGTAGGTGCTCCGGGAATTGCTGGCCTCGCCCGTCCCGACCCAGAGGATGTTCGGGTCCGAGGGAGCGACCGCGATGTCGCCGATCGAAAAGACCTTCTCGTTGTCGAAGACGGGGTCGAAGCTCTGCCCGTTGTTCACGGTCTTCCAAAGTCCGCCCGAAGCCGTCGCCGCGTAGAACGTATGGCGCTGCTGGAGAGGGACCGCGAAATCGACGAACCGGCCGCCCTGGCGGGTCGGCCCGATCGAGCGGAAGGCCACGGTTTTGAGCAGGTCGCTGAGCGCCGGCGGCTCGGCCGCGGCGGCGGCGATCAGTCCGATGAATGCCCAAACCGCCAGGGCCGCGCCGATGGCGCGCGCTGTTCTCGTTCTCGACATAGATTCCTCCTTTTCCAAAACGACAGCCCGGCCGGATCGCTCCGTCCCGCCGCTTTATAAGGCGATATGTTATCACATTATTTTCGCTCACCCCAAGTTCGCCGCGCGAATCCCGGTTCAGGCCGGCCGGAGGAGGTTTGGTTTATTGTGCAATCCGTCGGAATATGCTAAGTGTATAGGCCGAACCCCAATCCGGAGGCCCGGCCGATGATGAAAGCGAAAACTCCCCTGAAGCCGATTCTGACCCTCTGCTTCGGAATCCTCGTTCAAATCGGATGCACCCAAACGAACTCTAATGAAGGGGCGCGGCCGTCCGCGGCTTCCTGGCCGTCGCCCATCCCCTGCCGCATCCAGAACGGGCCCAACCCCGACGTCTTCTTGATGGCTTTGGGCGATGTCCGAACGCCGCTGGCGGACGGCCGGTTCGACCCGGCCCGGGACCTGGTGACGCTCGGCGGCGGGCGCGAGATCCCGAATTATTTTAAAGACAAACTCGGCGTCAAGTATTTCCGCCCCATCGATAAGTCCGTCTTCCCGCTGCCCCCGTCCGGCTGGTGCTCCTGGTATTATTACTATCAGGAAGTCAGCGAAGACGTCATCGAGCAGAACGCCGCCTGGCTGGCTGCCAACCTCAAGGACTACGGCGCCGTCTACTGCCAGATCGACGACGGCTGGCAGGGTCGCGGCCACGGCAGCAACGACAACCGCGACTGGACGACGATCGACAAGCGCTTCCCCTCGGGCATGGCCGCATTGGCCCAAACCATCAAGAGCCTGGGCCTCAAGCCGGGGCTGTGGCTGGCGCCGCACGGCCAGAGCAACGCCGATGTCGTCAAACAATGGACCGCATTCCTTCTCGACAAGGACGGTAAATCCGCCTCCTCGACCTGGGAGGGCGATTATCTGCTCGACCCGTCGCAACCGGAGGCGTACGTCTATCTCAAGGACCTCTTCAAGACCCTGGCCGAGAGCTGGGGGTACGATTACTTCAAGATCGACGGCCAGCCCATCGTCGTCGAAGAGTACAAGGCGAAGCTTTCGCTCCTGAAGAACCCGGCCCAAGATCATGAGGCCCTCTACCGGCGGACGCTCGAAACCGTCCGGGAGGCGATCGGCCCCGAGCGTTACCTCCTCGGCTGCTGGGGGATCCCGCTCGAAGGCGCGGGCATTTTCAACGGTTCCCGGACCGGAGGCGACGTCGTCCTCGGCTGGGACGGCTTTTTCGTCGCTCTTCAAGCGACGATGGACTATTACTTTCTCCACAACATCGCCTGGTATTCGGACCCCGATACGATGCTCGTCCGCTATCCCCTGACCCTGGACCAGGCCCGCGTCTGGGCGACCCTCCAGGGACTGACGGGCCAGGCCTTGTTCTCGAGCGATGCGCTGCCCGACCTTCCCGAAGAGCGGGTCGAGATCCTGCGCCGCGTCTATCCGGCCGTCGACATCCGGCCCGTCGACCTTTTCCCGGCCGGCCGCGACAAGAAGATCTGGGACCTCAAGGTCAACCATCTCGGCCGCTCTTACGACGTCGTCGGCTGTTTCAACTTCGACGAAACGAAAACATCCGGCGTCGAGCTCCTCTGGAAGGACCTCGGCCTCGACGAGGATGGTCCGGTCCACGTCTTCGATTTCTGGAACAAGGACTATCTCGGCTGCTGGGACAAGGGATTTTACGTCCCGCTGGCGCCCTCGATCGTCCGCGTCCTGACCCTTCTCGCGGCCAAGCCCGAGCCCCAGCTCATCTCGACCTCCCGCCACATCAGCCAGGGCTGGGTCGACCTCGTCGAGTGCGGCTACGATGCCAAGGAGATGGTCTTCAGGGGGACGAGCCGCGTTGTCCGCGACGATCCCTACGAGCTCCGCTTCGTCTTCCCGCGGAAGGGTTCCGGCTTCCGGATCAAGTCCGCGGACGCCCGGGCCGAGGAGGTGACTGCCCGGAACCACGGCCGTTGGGCGACGGTCACGATCCGCCATTCCATCAACGCCGAAGTCCACTGGGAGGTCCGCTTCGAGCCGGCCGCCTACTATGATTTCCCGGTCCGGCCGCCCGCCGGCCTTCGCGCCGACGTCAAGGGTCTGAATAAAGCCGTCCTGGGCTGGGATTCAAGCTATTACCTCAACGCCGGCTATGCCGTGAGCGTCGACGGCGCCTACCGGTTCACAACGCCCGTCAACCGATGCGAAGTCGCGCTCCCCGACCCGGGCCTCGAATACGAGATCAAGGTCGCCTCGGCCTGGCTGGATGGAACGGTCAGCCCCAAGGCCGCGACAGTCAAGGTCCGGCCTCTGGACGCGGTCGCGCGGGAAGTTTCTCTCTCCGACCTCGAGCCGGCTGCCGCTTCCTGCGGCTGGGGCGTCCCCCGGAACGATCGCGCTATTTCCGGGTCCCCGCTCCGGATCGGTTCGACAACCTATCCGAAAGGGATCGGGACACATGCCGTTTCGGAGATAGCCTATAATCTCTATGGCCTGTTCCGCTCCTTCGAAGCCGCGGTCGGCGTCGATGCCGCGAGCGAGGGAGACAAGGGCTCGGTCGTGTTCGAGGTCTACGCCGACGGGAAGCTCCTCTGGACGAGCGGCCTGATGAAGAAGTCGACCGGAGCGAAGACGCTCAAGCTCGATGTCGGCGGCGTCAAGGAACTCCGGCTCCGGGTCGGCGACGGAGGGGACGGGATCGACTACGACCACGCCGACTGGGCCGGCGCCCGCCTGCTTCGCTGAGTTCGTTAGCGCCTGTCCGAATCGCCGATTCGGATCAGGCGGACTTGGTCGATCTGGAATTTGAACGGACCCGGCGCCCCGCCCGCCCCGAAAAGCATGATCGCAATGTCGCTGCCGTCGCTCTTGCCCAGCTTCTCGAAGGGAATCTCATAACGCCGCCACTCCTCCCCGACCGCGAAAGTCTGGACGGCGGGCGCCGCCCGGTCCTTGAGCATGACCATCAGGAGGCCCTCCCGCGCGTCGCCGCGCGCCCAGAACGAGATCGCGTTCCAGTTCGAAAGGTTGGCGCACAGCCACTCGGTGGTCCCCGGATAATAGGCCGCTCCCGCCCACGGTATCGCCGCCCCGGGATTGATCTGGCCTGAAATCGACATCGACATCGGCGATCCTTCGGCGCCGTCCTTGACCGCCTCGATCAGTGAGTAGGATTGCCCGCCCATCATTTTGTCGCTCATCTCGAACCAGACGAAACCGAAACGGGGCAAGAAATTCCCTGCATCGAAGTCGCTGATGAGGCCGAACTCGGAACCGTCGGGCGGAGGCAGGATCCCGGTCTCCCGCCAGGTTTTTTGGAATCCCTCGACCCGGGCGCGATAGGGCTCGCGGTCGAGCCTCCAGCCCGCCTTCCAGACGCCGACGATATCCCGGGTCGTGGTAATATCCTCGGCCGGATTCCCCCTGACCAGAAGAAGGTCGGCGCGCAGCCCGGGCACGATCCGGCCGCGGTCGTTCAGCCCGAATGTTTGGGCCGGAATCGACGTCGCCGACGCCAAAACCTCAACCGGAGTCAACCCGGCGGCGACCAGGAGCTCGAGCTCGCCGTGAAGGCTCGGGCCGTGGGTCGTCCCCCGGTTGCCCGAATCGCTTCCGGCCAGTATCCGGAGGCCGGCTCCATGGATACGCCGGGCCGTCTCTTCGGCGACGGCGAAGAAAAGCCCCTTCGCGTTCGTGAGGGGCGTCTTGACCGAGAGGGCTGCCAGGAGATCGGGGATTAGATAGGGAACAAGGCGCGCGTCGTGGATGAGGTCGGCCTTCCGCGCGTCTGCAAGATCGCTCATGACCGAGAGCGTTGGAATGACGAACGTGTCCTTGTTTTTCATCAGCCGCAGGAATTCTTCCTCGGGCGGGGCGTCCGCGAAACAGTGGGCGAGGCCGTTGACGCCGGCCTCAACGGCCTCGAAAGCCCTTTGCCGGGTTGCAACATGCACGACCGTTAGAAGCCCTTGCTCACGCGCCCCTGCGGTCAAGGCCGCCACGACATCCCGGCCGAAGGCGCGTTTATCCATCCCGTACATGATCTTGAGATAATCGGAGCCTTCGGCCTTGCGGGCCGCTACAAAGGCCGCCGCCTCCTCGGGCTTGGTCAGGGTCGGAACGTTGCCCCCGTACTCGGTGCCGTGGCTTCCGGGGGCGGTCGCCGCGACCCCGGCCGAAAAGAGGTCGGCCATGTCGGGCGTACCGGTCTTTTCCTGCTTCGCTTTCATCTGCTGCATGAAGGCAACGGTCGTCATCATGTCCATCACGGTCGTGACGCCGAAGACCAGGGAGCGTCTAAGCTCGCCAGGGGAAAAAGCGTGAACGTGGGAGTCGATGAGCCCCGGCAACAAGGTCAATCCTTCGCCCGTGACGACGTCGGCTCCAGGGGGAATCGCCGCATCCGTCCCCAGGCGGACGATTTTCGAGCCCTCGACGACGACGGCGCAGCGGGGCAGGATCGTCTTTCCGTCGAACACCCGGACATCCTTGAAAACGACCGGCCTGGCTCGCTCGCCGGCCGCCGACGGCGCTGTTCCCGCGGGCCGGCCGATACCGCAGATAACGATGAATAATATCAAGACGCACTGGAAACGCCGCATGGGGACCTCCTTGAATCGTGTCCGCACATCCATAGCCATCGTTCCGAGATGTCGGCCTCTGAAGGTTATGACGGAAATCGCGGCTTTAAAGTTCCTGGAAAATAACTTTTGCCGCATCAAACCCAAAAAAACGGAATCTTGGATTGCCCGGATCGACAAGGTCTATAAAAGAAAATCCGATCGCCCCAGTCCTCGATCCGCTTGGCATGACAGGACGGGCAGAATTCTCGCGTCTTGCAGGAGAAAGTCAGGAGGTGTATAAATCATATGAAAATCAAGGTTACAAGAATATTTCTTGAATTTATTTTTACTCTTTTCCGCTGAAGGGTGGATACTGGTCGGTCATGAATCCCAGATAAAGGTTAATCCGCAGTCCCCAGCGCAGCTGGCCCACAACAAAGGCGTGCCAGCTTGCCGGGTATTTACCTGTAAACAGCACCGCCCACCAGGCCAGGAACATCACGATATAAGTGCCGATGGCCCTGAAGAAAAGACAGAAAGCGTGGGGAATCATTACATAAAAATAACCGAAGAGCAAGCGCAAAAGCAGCAGGCCCCGGCTTAGTTTTTCAGGGTATTCCGCCTCCAGGAAAACTTTGTCGCTTTTCCCGTTAACGCCGAATGCGGGGTAACCGTCCACTAAATTGTACATGGAAGCGCTCAGACGGGTCTGCCAATTGTATAGTTTTACCTGGAAATCAAACATGCCCCTGGGATATTTTGCCGTAAAAAGCACTACCCACCAGGCGCAAAACATAAGAATAGCCGCCCAGATACCCACGAAGAACAGTAAAAACACATGCGGAATCCCTATATACAGGAAACCGAAAAAGCTTCGCAGTAGTAACTGCCCCCGGGAGTAACGTTCCTGGTGTTGAATTGTAAATTTCATGAAATACCTCCTTCTATTTTTCTATTATTTCGCCATTTCCTGGATGCGCCGGCGATTTCATTAATGACCGTGAGAATTTTTTCCGAATTAAACTGACAGGAAAAACAATTTTCACCATGTTTGCATTTTGAGGATAATGACCTGAAATGTCAATGGACTTATGGGAAATTCCTTTTTCCGCAGCGCCGTAAATTATCGCTCCGTTTGATGAATCTCCCCGCTTGACCACGTCGGTAATATACTTCCGGCCGCGCGGCGCTGTCAATCATCGCGAAAGCGGCGCTCGAAGATCATGGTGGGACAAGAAATCCCTCCGCACCGGCCAACGGGTCCTCTGGAAATTGACCTGCGGGAAAAGCCATGCCACCGATCCGACCAACGCCTCGCGGACGATGCTCTTTGATATCGGGGCGATGCGCTTGGACGATGATCTCCTATAGTTGTTCGAGATCCCCATCGCGGGGATGGCCGGTGACCAGCAGGCGGCTCTGTTCGGACAGTCCGGCTTCGCCCCGGGTTCGATCAAGAATACCCACAGCTTTCTCGTTCTCCAGCCGAAGACGATCGAGACGACCTCTCTCGGCGCCGCTTACCCGGCCGGATTGGGGGTGGGCTTCTGGAAGGACATCGCGGAAATCGAACGGTTCGGGGAGGTCGATCCGTCAGAGCCTTTGGGCGTATTTCAGCTCTTCGAAGACGATCTCGAAGACCGTTGAACCGTCCGCCCGGCGAAGCTCGATCGTCCCTTCGATCTGGCTGACCAGCAGCATGACGATCTGCATCCCCAGGGTTTCCGTGTTTTTAAAATCGAAGCCCTCCGGGAATCCTATACCGTCGTCGC
>JALHUR010000264.1 GCA_022867325.1 Candidatus Aminicenantota bacterium
ACCTGTTTGAACATCGCTTTGTTGATCATTCCGGCTCCTATAAGGTTTCTTTCTACCTTACAGGAGTCCTCGTCCCCTGGGAATCCCATTTACCGGAGGTAGGGGATTTCTGTTTACCATACCCCTGGGATTCCTGTTTACCGTTACCATGGGATTTCAGCTTACCATTTCCACATCTTCTGTTAGCGTGCTCTTATTCCATTCTGAGGTATCCAAAAGAGCTAAAACTATCGCCTTTGATTTATAAGTATCGGTTGATGAGTCAGCCTCCTTGTAATCCATAATGTAAATAGCATCCCCGCCGACGCTACGCGCCTTTTTCTTTAATGATTCTAAAATTGCATTTTTTCCTTCCTCGGATGGCTTAAATCCAGCTGTCGGCCATAAGGACGCATCCACAACGCCCAACGCATATGAATTCGCAGGGATTTTTTCGATTTGGGTGATAACTTCGATTAAATGACCATCCGGTTTGGGTCTTAACGAAGGCTGAGCTGAAAAGTATTCAACCTGTCCGCTACAGGAGTAAAGAAATAAAGAAATTAACACCAATATGTGACTTCTTTTCATATTCTTCCCTCTCAATTTTGTTAGTGCCTGACCCCTTCAATTTATCACCAGCGTAGTGATATTTTCAAGCTTTTTAGGCCTCTGAAAAAGGTGACTTGAATTTTTCTTCAAATTCAAGCGCCGGCTCCTCAGGGGGTGAGAGTCTATGGTTCTTAGGCCGATGCGAGAGCGTTCCCCGCATTAATTCGTTCCTTCGTATCGTTTTTCCTCTCGATTCTTCTGATTATGCTCGGCTCGATTTAGGGCGGAGCGCCCGTCTGGATGAGTTACTTGTTAGCTTTTTGATCTATATAAGATTTTTCTATCGACTTCTTTTCAAAATCATAACCACAATCACATCTTATAGTACTGGGGGGATTAATGAGCATGCAGCGCGGGCATTTTTTTATCCCATTTTCTTTTTTTATTTCTTCTTCCAACCTTGGAGTACAATATTTCAAGGTTGAATAATCGCTTTCCATAATTGGTGCTTTACATGACGGGCAGTTCTTGAATTTCATTTCTGCCAAAAGTTGTTTACCGCATGATTTACAGACAATATATGGAATATCGTCATTCAGATTTTTTAATTCGCGGGGGGCACTCCACTGACCGTCAAACACGGTACCGGTAGGATTTTTTAATGCTTTCCCGGTCAATAAAGTATAAAGTCCAAATAGAATTGTGACCATAGGAATACCTACGGCGAACTGGTTATATCTATCTGGAAGTTTTAATCCAAAGCTTAAAGATAAGATAGCTATTCCAGTACAGATCAATATTATGCCAAACTTCCTATTTTTTATTTTTCTAATCTTTCGAACTTTTTTAATTTCAATTAAACTAGGCATGTAGTCCTTCCCCCTCCCGGGCATTTATGCTACAACACGTCAAGAATCCCGTTAATTATTTCTACACAGATTATGGCCACGTGCTATCCTATTTCTTTTCTTTCTCCTCGAGGGGAACCTCCTCGTCATGGACAAGTATCCTTGTTCCATCCGAATTTTCTTCCCATACTTTGTGAAATTTCTTCCCACGATCCCTGTCAAATGTGAGATCATCCGTTGCTGGCAATTTTGTCCCTTTACTTATTTTTGTTTTCATCCTGTTTAGTAATTTTCTAGAGGAATTTCGATGTTTTGCAGATATAAACTCTGAAAGATGTATAGTTTCTGTTAGGACAGTTGATATTTTTTTATGTCCACATGCTAAACAAATTGTCTCGGTATTTTCATCGTTTTCCCTTTTAACAACGTCTTGGTCCTTCTGACAGGAATCGCAATATATGCTTTCCATTTAACCCCTCACCTAATTATATAATATAGAAAAATCCAAGAAAAATGCAAGGATCCCATCGTTGGCTTGCCATTATAAGAGGGGGGGGCGGCGGCTCGGGACCAGCCATATTGCCGTTTTCAGTCAAAAAGCGGATAGAAAGCGGAAAGCGTCATCGAAATTATAATAGGAATTGTCTGGATCAATTCATAATTGACTTCTAGCCGAAAATTGACCTAATTTAACTATTGAAAGCAAATAAAGGGAGGATAAAATGAAATATCCTATTACGGGATGCGGAAGGCCAACTGGAAAATCTTTTCGTGCCTTGGAAGAAGCCTCTTTTAGTAATATTCCCATTTTGGTAAGTAATATTCTAAACCTTTGTAGTAGAATCGATAAAAACAATACTGATGCTACCTCCGTTAGAGCGTTGATTCGGGCTTCCTTTTCTTTAAATGAAACGATATTGTTTTATTGGAAAGAGCTATCATTGATTCTAAGCGAAAGAAATAATTCTAAGGTGAAACTTACTTCGAAGGAAATAGATTCCCTTAAAGGAAGGAAGGTCGAAATTAAAAAGGGCAAGAGAGTAGAGACTCCAATTCGTCTTAATTTTCTTGATAGGGTAAAAAGCACGCTAAAAATATATTCAAAACTGTGGGAGCTTAATTATGGTATTGATTATAAAAACGCAGGCTGGCAAAAATTAGACATGGCATCTAAAATTAGAGATCGCCTCACACATCCCGATAGAAAAGGAGATCTCGATGTTTCGAATGAAGAATACAATACGGTCAGGCTTGCTTCAAAATGGTTTATTGATCAACAAAATGAAATTGATCGTCTAAAAAAACAAAGATGGGCTGGCGAAGGCGCGGTCCACATATGCGGCTCGGGCGCTTCCGAAAGCGGTGAGAGGGGTTAGAACCGATCGTCGAAAAACCCGCCATAAGAAAGATCAGACGAAAGAATGTCGGCGGTCCCCGCCTCAAATTATTCCAGGATCAACAATTAGATGTCTCGCCGGATGGACTTCAAATCCAGCACGGGGCCGTGAAACGTCCCGGGTGGGTTCAACTCCCACACCTTCCCGCCATTTCTTGTCTTGATTGTTATCTAGCCGAAAAAGCGGCTGGCCGAGAGGCGGAACGCCTTCGGCGACTGTTTCTTGAAAACGGGGCTTTCGGAGACGAGCTGAACGATCGGGATGTCGCCTAAGGCTTTGGCGTGATCGAGGTGATGGCGGGCGATCGATTCGTCCGTGAGCTTGATTTCGAACAGACACCAAGGCTTCCGGTCCCGAGTGATCAGAAAATCCGTTTCCCGGCCGTCCCGAGTTCGAACGTAGCGGAGGTCGAAATCGGCGATCCCCCGGTCATGCCAGAAATCGGTCAATGCTTTGAGTTCGACGGCCGCGTAGTTCTCGAACCGCCGGGCCGAATCCCGGCAGCGGCCCCAGTCGTAAAAGTAGCCTTTCTTTTCCTTGCGGACGGCCCGGGCGATCTTTTCGCTGTAAGGGGAAACGAGAAAAAGCGCATAGGTCAGTTGCAGGGCGTTGACGGCGTTCTTTGCCGCCGTGTAGCTCGTCCCGACATCTTGGGAGAGGGAATTGAGCGAGAGGGGAGACCTGATCCGGTCCGGCAGGATCTGCATCAGCGCGGCGACGTGATCGACGGCCAGGATCCTGGTCAGGTCACGGACATCTTCGCGGACGAGATGGTCGACCATGTCCCGCTGCCAGCGCCGGTAGAACGTCTCGTCGGCCTTGAGGAAGGGCTCCGGGAATCCGCTCGTGCGGAGAAGCTGTTCCATGAGATCTTTCTCGTAGCGGGCCGACGCGGTTTTTCTTTCGATAAAAGCGAGCGCGTTTTCGTCTCGACCCGGCGCCGGGCAGATTCGCCCGGCGACCTCGGAGAGCGTCAGGGGGTTGAGCCGGAACAGGAAATAGCGGCCGGCCAGGGAGTCGCCGGACCGTCGAAACCAGTCCAGGCGGGCGCTACCGGTCACGATGAATCGACACATGTCTTCATACTTATCGAAATAGCTCTTGAGGATATTCTTCCATTTCGCCATTTTGTGGATCTCATCGAAACAAACCCAAGGGCGGATGCCGGAAGCGCCGGCGTCCCGGAGCGCCGTCTCGAAGAACGAAGCGTCGGTCCGGTAAAGATCGCGGACATCCCGTAAGTCCCAGTTAAAGTATAGATTCTTGGAACGGTTGGCGCCGAGTATATGACGAGCCAGCGTCGTCTTACCCGCCTGGCGGGGTCCGGCGACGAACCTCATCTGCCGGCCGAGGGACGGCTCGGTCAGGGCGCTTTCCAGATGTCTTTTGATCAAATGGCTATTTTATCCGAACAGATAAAAAAGTCAAGACAAATTTATCTGAACGGATGAATTTGCCAACGTGCTCAAGCTTTCGCGCAAGTACGCCCGGGTGTCAACGGGCAGGGATTCACCCATGAGTTCTGACACGGCCAACGCCAGAAAAAATGCTTGTAAGCAAATATAGTAGCCAATAAAATTGCTTATAAGCAAATAAAGTTGACGCCGAAATAAAGCCGTCCTATAATACCATTATGATAAGAGACAGGTATCTTCAGAGCGCCGTTTTTGAGGACCTCAAGGAGAAAATGGTCTTTATCGGCGGCGCCCGCCAGGTCGGGAAGACGACATTCGCCTTCGACCTCATCGGTAAGATGTTCGGATCGCCGGCCTATTTCAATTGGGACAGCCGCGCCGACCGCCGAGAGATCATGGCCGGCCGCTGGCCCGGAGACGCCGATCTCATTATTCTTGACGAGATTCACAAGCTGCGCGGATGGAAGACCTTGGTTAAGGGTGAGTATGACAAACTCAAAAGGAAATATCGATTCATTGTGACGGGAAGCGCCCGATTGGATACGCTCCGGCGGGGCGGAGATTCCCTTCAGGGCCGATACCATTATTATAGGCTGCATCCTTTTTCCCTGGCGGAATTGTCCAATACAGGCGGCGCCTTCGAAGTCTTTAAGGAAATCCCGCTCCCGCGGAAGTCCTTTGTATCCGAGTTCGATGCGCTTTACGATTTCGGCGGCTTTCCCGAGCCCCTGTTCCGTCAGAATGCGAGATTCCTCCGACGCTGGCACAACGAAAAAGTCGAGCGAATGTTCCGGGATGATATCACCAGCGTGGAGCAGGTCAGAGACTTGGGACGGATGAAACTCCTGAGCGACATGCTGCCCGAACGCGTAGGATCGTTGTTTTCGGCCAACGCCATCCGTGAAGACCTGGAAGTCAGCCATCGGGCTGTTTCCAATTGGCTGGCGATTCTCGAAATGTTCTACTACCATTTCCGGATAGCGCCGTACGGGAGCCATTGGATCAGGTCTATAAAAAAAGAGCCGAAGCTCTATTTGTGGGACTGGTCCGAGGTGGCTGATCCGGGAGCGCGATTTGAGAACCTGGTCGCCGGCCACCTCCTGAAGCTCTGCCACCTGCTTTATGACCGGGATGGGATCAAGGCGGACCTGTTTTTCTTAAGAGATACCGAAAAGCGGGAGACGGATTTTCTGGTGACGATCGACCGGAAGCCTTGGTTCGCTGTTGAAGCCAAGCTCTCTGACGACAAGGTTGCGCCGGATATTCTTTATTTTAAGGACAAGCTGAAGGTCCCGTTCGCCTATCAGCTGACCAGAAAACCGGGCGTCCACAAGCTCGACCGCGGCGTCTCCGTCGTTTCGGCCGACCGTTTTTTGGCCGGCTTGGTTTGACCTATTCGCCGACGCCACCCCGCTTTGAAAAGCGGGGCTAAGAATCGGAGCCCCGCCTTTCAAGGCGGGGCTTAAAATCGGAGCCTTGGACTGACCCCCAAAAGTTGAACCACCCCGAGTGCTAATTATGAGGATGCTATAATAGACATCATCAGCCGGGAGAAGGCCTTTGAAGGAGGATCTGATGGGCAGGGTACGGTTCACTCCGGAACAGATCATCGGCAAGCTGCGTGAGGCCGAGGTTCTTGTCGGTTAGGGGACGAACATCGGAGAGGCTATCCGGAAGCTCGGAGTTTCAAAACAAACCTATTACCGCTGAAGGAAAGAGTACGAAGGGATGAGGGTGGATCAGGCACGGCGGCTGAAGGAACGAGAGACCGAGAACGGCAGGCTGAAGAAGCTTGTGGTCTTCTGGACTTCAACTCCCACACCTTCCCGCCATCCCTTCTCTACTTTCGTGCTTCGCCTTCCGTAGACGCTTGATCCGGCGGGGAACGCCTCTGGAGTTGCGTGAGCTGAAGCCGGGGCCGCTCTTCGGGCCCCGTCACCAGGAAGACCTGGATGGAGTTTGCTCCAGGCTGGAAAGAACCCTCGGGAACCAGCGCGGCGAACCAGTGCCGTTTGCTCCGCCACGGAAACGTCTCGGCCGTCGCCCGGATCGTGCGATTGACGGCGATCGCCAGGCTGAGCGGTCCGCGCTGGCTTTCCTCAGGAAAGATTCTCCCCCGGACCCGGACCGGTACGAAGTCGGAATGAGAGTCGATCGCGGCGTAGTCGTCGACGTTGTCCAGCTCAAGGCGGGCCGCCGTCCGGCCGTCGATCAAAAATTCCTCGAGCCGCCGATTGATCAGATTCCGGTAGGGACCGGCGCCGAACAGCCGGTCCCAAGCGCAATCGCCGCCGAACAGCTCCGTTTTACGTTTGATCGCTTCCATCAGCCGATCGATCGAGACGGCGAAGACTTTGCGCCCGGCGCTTTCCCCGTTGATAGCCTTCCCGGCCGGGGAGGGATCGAACGCCGAGCGGCCGTCAACGGGCCAGGGCAATGAGATCTCCAGCCGGTCCGCAATCGTCGGCAGGACGTCGATCGTTTCTACCGGCCGGTCGCTGATGATGCCCTCGTGCTGGGTGGGCAGCTTGATGAACAGCGGGACCGGCAGGATGTCCTGGCAATTTGTCTCTGAGATGCCGCGGCGCCTGTCGCCCGGAATGAAGCTGGCCCCGTGGTCGGACATCACGACGACGAGGGCCGGATCATAGAGACCGCAGTCTTTCAGCTTGGAGAGCAAGTCGCCGAGCAGCTTGTCGGCGAACCCGACTTGGAGCAGATGCCGCTGGTAGTGATAGAGGACGGGAGCGAGGTCTTTCTGCCAAATGCCGGTTTTCAGGCCCTCGTTGACGAAACTATCCAACGCGTAGACCTTGCCGGAGGGAAGGTACTGGTACGGCGGATGCGGAATTTCCACATGCGCGAAGTATAGCGCCGGGCGATCGGACGGCTTGACCGAGCTGACAAACGCCGCGAACAGCGCGCGACGATCTTCGCGAGGGGAGGGCGACGTCCGCCGGATCGAAACGACCCCGGGAACGGTTTTTCGGCCGCTCCCCCCGGCCCGAATCTCAGCCCGGGCGCTGGCCGGCTTTTTACCGCGCGCGGCGAAATCATTCCACTGATCGTCGACGGAAGGGAGCCGGAGCGCCCAGGCTTCGGGCAGGACGATATGACCGTAGACGATCGCCGCGTCAGCGAGAAGCTTCCGCATCCTCTCGCCGAATCCGGAAGACGCCTGGAGCGGTGCTCCGAATTGATCCGGACAGAGATGGGTGCTTAGCTCCATGACCTGCATCTCATAGGCTCCGCCGAGCAGCGTGAACAAGCTGTGCGGATAGTCTTTCGAAGTCGGCATGAGTCCGGTTTTGGGATAGTTTCCGGAGACAATGGACGGAATGGCTTGAACGGTGACCGAAGAGACGCAAGTCGCGTTGCGGAACCAGTAGGCCTCCGTGGAGAACGCGGCGAAGTTGGGGTAGCGCACCGGGTCAATCTGATTACGCTCGGTCAGGAGCGAAGTCAACGGCAATTCGTCAAAGATGACCATCACGACCGGCGTGCGGGCCGTAATCCGGGGGGGCACGACCGTCGTCCTCTTGGAGAACAGGATTTTGGCGGCCCCCGTGTTGAAAATGAAGTTGGCCGGAACAACCAGCGCCGCGATTCCAAACCAAGCCAAAAACAGCCTGACCGGGCGAAGCCTGAGATAGCTCAGCCCGATGGCGACGCCCACGCCGGTCGCCGCCAGCAGCACGACGGGAAGCGGCAGGCCGCCCAGCCGCTTGATGGGCGGAAGGGCGATCAGAGCCGAGAGCAGCCCCACGAACAACAGGTGCACTCCGCTCCGTACTCGTTGACCCAGCAATCCGAGCAGCAACTCCACCCCGAAGAGAAGCCCCGGGATTATCAGGCAGAGGAGGAGGACCAGAAGCGCCAGGTCGAGCGGCTTCGCCCGGCTGGCGACGAAGAACTCCGCCGCGCGGCCCAGCACGTCGAAGAGGGGCTGGGCAATCGCCAGGCTGCTCAAGCCGAGGAGCACGAGCGCATCGGCCCGAAGCGGGGGCCGGTCGGATTTCGCGGAGGAGAAGCCGCCCGGGCTGGAATTCGTCGGCCGGCCGGCCGGCGCGCCGTTGGGCTCGAGTTCAGCTTGATTCATCGTCCGTCTCTCGTCGCAGCGATGTCGTGAGGGCTGCCAAGCCATTCGAATTTTTCATTATATCATAGGATTTAAGTTGCAGGCGCGGGGCGTCCTTAATGATCCCCATGAGACGCGGAATCGAGGCCGGATTATTTCACAGTGACCGTCGCGGGCGGGCCTTCCTGGTTGGTCTCGGGGTCGACCGCGACGAGCCGGTAGGTGTATGCCTTGTCCTTGTCGACGCCGCGCTCCCGGTACTCGAATACCCCCAAGCTGAGCGAAGCGATCAGGCGCTGCGTCGTCCCTTCGACGAGGTAGAGCCTGTAGGGCGCCGCGGAGTCGTTGGCCGGATTCGGCCGCCAGGTGAGGATATTGATGTACTCGACGAAGAGGAGCGAGCGGTTCTCCTCCTTCCGGCCCTTGAATTCGAGCGGGGCGAACAGGTTTCGCAGGAATTCGGCCCGCACGACCAGGTCGCGGTCGACGGTGATCGTCAAGGGATTCGCCGTCCCCGAGGCGTCCCCGCTCCAACCCAGGAAGCTGTGGTTCGAGTCCGGCGCGGCCGAAACGGTCACTCGGGTTCCGGGCGTACGTCTATAAAGACCGGCTTTCGGCTCGATCGTGCCTCCGCCGGTCGCGCCCAGCATGAGGAAATTGAATCCGCCCGGCCTGATTTGGCAGATCCCGCCGCCCTGGGTCGAGGCCAGGAGCGAACCCGTCGAGGAAACGAACTCGAGCGCGTTGACCGCCTTGACGGTCAAGCCCTTGTTGTAGTCGATCCATGACCGACCGAAGTCCGTACTCTTGCCGACTCCGGCCCAGCCGCCGGCATAGACATGGCTCGGGGCGGCCGGATCGACCGCGACGGCCGCGGTCGAGGTTTCCAGGCAGCGGGTCCAGGTCGCGCCGGAGTCTTCGCTCCGGTAAAGACCGTCGGTCGATGCGGTATATATCCGGAAGGGCGAAACGGGGTCGAGGGCCAAGGCGGTGAGGTAGCCCGTGAAGACCTTGGCTCCGCTTTGAGTCCAGGTTCCGCCGCCGTCCGTTGTCCGGTAAAGAACGCCGTCGCTGTCCTTGATCCCGGCGACATAGATGATGAGCTCGTTCGAAGGATGGACCGCGACGGCCGAGGCCGTTCCGTTGGCCGGCAGGGTCTTGGCGAGCCAGTTGACCCCTCCGTCCGTCGTGACGTAAAGGACCATCGCGCCGCCCGGCGTCCTCCCCGCCGCGAAGAGATGGTTGGAGTTTCGGGAGTGGACGGCCAAGGCGTCGATCTTTGTCGTCTGCATCAAACTCGTCCAGTTCCGGCCTCCGTCTACAGACCTGTAGACGTTGTCGCCGGCCCCTCAGCCCTGGCCGGGTGCGATCATATACAGAGTCCGCGGATTTCCGGGATCGACCGCCGCGATCCGGCCCTGGTCGTCGCAGCTGTAGAAATAGGGAAGGAGGGACCAGGTCCGACCGAAGCGGTCGCTCTGATAGAATCCGCGGTCGGCGACGTTGGCGTACAAGACGTTGGGGGAAGAGGGCGCAACGAAGAAGGAAGGGACCAGGCCGGCCCGGATCCCGGTTTGGGCGGCCGCCCAGGTCGCGCCCGCATTCGCGCTGCGGTAGATTCCCGCTCTCGACCCGAATAAGACGGCGTTCCCCGCGACGGCCATGCGGCGGCAGTTGCCGGCCAGCCCCCCTTCGATAGCGGTCCAGGTGACGCCGCCGTCCGTGCTTTTATAGATTCTTTTCTGATAGCCGGCGTAGATGACGGAGGAGTTCGTCGGATCGACGACCACTCCGTAGGCGTAGCTGTAGTCGGAGCTGCCCCGCCAAGTCTGCCCGGCGTCCGAGGAGCGATAGACGCCCCATTCGGTCGCGGCATATATTTGGGAAGGGTTGTTCGGATCGGCCGCGAGGTCGAAGACTTTAGAGGTAATCCCGGCCGAGATATCCTGCCAGGAATCCCCCCCGTTCGTCGAGCGGGAGATGACGTATTTGGACGTCGAGGAGGTCCGGTAGAATCCGCTGAGGTAGATGACGGAGGCGTTCCGGGGATGGACGCAGAGGCTGAAGCTTTCGGCGGCGTTTCCCTCGGGGCTGATCCGTTTGGCCTTCCAGGTCCGGCCGCCGTCCGTGGTGCGGGCGAGTCCCAGCGCGGTCGTCTCGGATCCGATCCGGCCGAGGATGAAGAGGCCGTTCGGGTTCGAGGGATGGGACGCCAGCCGCTCGAGACCGGCGAAACCCTGGGGGTTCGAGAGCCGCGTCCAGGACGAGCCGCCGTTCCTGGAACAGTAAACGGAGGACCAACCCAAAGCATAGAGACGGCCGCTTCCCTGCGGGCCAAAGGCGATACTCAGGATGGTATCGCCAAAAAGGCTGATCCTCTTCCAGGTATTGCCGCCGTTCGTCGTCCGGTAGATCTGGGACGGCGTCGAATCGAAGACGGCCAGGAGATCGTTCGGATTCCCGGGATTGACCGCGAGGTCCCGCAAGCAGCCGCCGTCGGGGCCGATCGATTTCCAGGCGGCGTTGTCCGTCCGAACCGGCTGCGGCCGGGTTAGGGCGGCCCGAGGGCCGAGGACGGCCGCGGCAATCAGGCCCGCTATAAGAAATCCTCTTTTCATGGTCGACTCCTTTTCAATCCCCTTCTATGATAGCGAAACGCAAGCCCCGGGAGTAATTTTTCTTTTCTTCCTCCTCATGGCTGCCTCGGTTTCTTGAACCACCCTTCTATCCGCGCCTCTAAGCGCACTGTAGTATCCGGTCTCGGCTCCTAAACCTTACGCAGAACGCGGCTCTCGCGAGCCCGTTAAGGGGATTGCTAGGCAGCCGATGGATTCATCCTGTCCGGGATATAGTCCCTTTTCTCGATGAGGACTCGGTAGATAACGGTCAGTAGCCGGCGCGCCACCGCGATCTTGGCTGCGTTCGGACCCTTCCGCTTGGCCAACCGGCTGTATAAAACCCGAAGTCCAAGGTCTTTCTTGGTCGCCGGATAGACCGCTTCCAGTACCGCCCATCTCAACCAGCGGCTTCCTTGTTTGGTGATCCGCCCATGATACATCCGCTCTCCCGACGCATAGGTCGAGGGAATGACCCCCGCGTAGGAATGAAGATGGGCCGGACTGGAAAACCTTTTGACGTCCGCGATCTCCACCGCCACCAACACCGACAGCGTCGTGGCAAAACCCGGGATGGTGTCGATGCGGGAGGCCTCCTCGATCTCTCCATACAAGGCGCGGACCAATCCATCCGATGCCCTGATATGCGCCTGAACTTCTTGATATCCCTGCCGGAGATCGTCCAAGACCCTTTTGTCCTGTCCCTCCAACGGAAGGTGGCTGAGGAACTCGACCCCTCGTGCGCTGAACAGCCCGTCCTTTCGCTTGTCCACCTCCAGCCGGATCTCTTCTTTCTGCTGAGCCAAGAGCGCCCGAATCTTGTTCTTGATTTCCGTCTGGATGCGAACCCAATAGGCCCGGGCCCTCATCACTCTTTGCGCCTGTCGGTTGTCCTCCCCCCGTTGATAGATCTCCGGAATCAGATCCGCCCGTAAAAGCTGGGCCAGTGTCCTCGAATCCCGCTTGTCCGTCTTGATCCGGGCATGGGCGATCGCTTTGACCTGAAGCGCATTCGCCATTTTCACCTCGCCGCCCAGTTCCCTGAGAAGATCCGCCATCACATAGGAGGACCGCCCAGCTTCGAGAACGGCCGTGAACGGATGAAACCCCTTGAGGAAGGTCTCGACATTCCTCCTGAGGTTGAAGACGCGCCCCGTCTTCAGTTCCCGTCCATCTTCGGCTAAGACCGTCATTTGAGAAGCTTGATTGTGATGGTCGACGCCTATAAAATACATCCGCGCACCTCCTTAAGAGATTGGTAGTCGACGTGTAATCTATCATAGCATTACCCGTCAGGGAGGTGCGTTTCGCTATCATGTTACCTTCGCGGGATTCCACGGACGTTAGTCCGTGGAGGAAGCGAATTCCCCGCTTCGGGGACAGGCAGCAGCCTTGCAGTACTCAGGGCTTCCATGAGTGCGGTTTCGCAGTACTTCATGGAGCCGTATTAACGGCTCCATGGGTGCAGCGATTTTGCAGTGCCCATGAACCGGAAACGGTTCGTGTGCGCGCTCCAACGCCTGCGAAGGGTAGATCCAACGGACGTAAGCTCGTGGAGCTTCAGGACCCCACGGCGAATATAAAACAAAAAAACCGGTTGAGTCAAGACGCCGCCGGCGCCTCCAGGGCCGATTGATTTCACCCATCTTTTCTGATAAACATGGAAAGCGGGAATTCGTTTCAGATCCCGAGAAAAGAAGCGCGATCCATGTCGATCCGAAAGGGCTTGCTCGCCAGATCCGTCGGGGCGGTCTTCGTCCTCGGCGCGCTCTTCGTTCTTTCCCTGAAACCGGCCGCCGCCCAGAATCCGATCGATTTTACCCTCAGGGACGCGGACGGCAACGATGTCCGGCTCCGCGATTTCCTGGGCAAAAACGTCATCCTGGTCGATTTCTGGGCGACTTGGTGCGTTCCCTGCGTCAAGGAGCTCTCCCATTTCCAGCGATTCCACGAGACCTACAAGGACAAGGGGCTGGTCGTCCTGGCCATTTCCGAGGACGGTCCCGATACCGTCGCCCAGGTCAAGCCCTACCAGAAGCGCTACAAGTACAACTTCACCATCCTCCTCGACACGGAGTCCAAGGTCCTGGCCCTCTACAATCCCCGCGTCGTCCTTCCCTATACGCTCCTCATCGGCCGCGACGGCCGGATCGCCAAGATCCACCAGGGCTACAGCCCGGGCGACGAGAAAATGCTCGAGCAGGAGATCATCGAGCTTCTCGAACCCAAGGCCGAGGCGGCCAAGAGCGGGATGTCGCTGAGTGCCAGCGAATCCTTCCTGTACCGCAATTTCGCCGACGGGGATTATGTCGACAGCACCCGCGAAGGCCGGTCCAACCAGTTCCTCAACAAGCTCGACCTGACCCTCAACGCGGGCGACATCCTGGCCGGGATCCGGGCCGACACCGCCCTCGACTTCTCGCCGATGCGGGACGACACCAGCCTGGCCAAGAAGTTCGTCGAAATCAATAAATGGGACTTCAGCCTCCGGGCCGGGGATTTCTATTACACGGTCGGGCGGGGGCTCGCCTTCAGCCTTCTCAAGACCTTTGAAAAAGAAGGTCTCGAATACACCATCGACACGACGATCGACGGCGGGAAGATCAGCTACGGCGGGAATAAATTCGAAGCCTGGGGGGGGTGGGTCGACCGGGAGAGGACGACCCGGGACGCGCCCCTGGTCCGGGACCTGGTCGGAGGGTTGAGCGTCGGAACCCGCCTCCTGAACTTCGCCGACGTCAACCTCAACGTCGTCGGGGCTCGGCTCGAGCCGAGCTCCTCGCTGGGGAGCCGGAACGTCTCCATGGAAACGCTGACCTTCGCGGCGCCCAAGATCGGCGAGTTCGCCAAGTTCTACGGCGAAGCCATTCTCATCCAGAGGGAAAAATATTATGTCCCGAATACAATCTACGGCCATGGCGTCTATCTCGAGTCGGGGCTGTTCTTCAAGAATCTGACCCTCCAGTTCGAATTCAAGGACTACCGAGATCTCGACTTCGAGTACAACCGGCCGCCCCTGCTCGAGACCGAACAGCTGGCCGTCGTCGCCAACCAGTTCGTGACCTCGGCCAAGGACACGACCGGCGCCGCCGTCCGGGCCGACTGGTATTTTTCGGGGGCCTCGACCCTTCTCTTCGCCAAGGCGAGCTGGATCGACGACCAGCCCGGCCACTTTCCGCGCACGATCACCCACCTCTTCAGCGGCATCGAGAAGAAATTCAAGGACTCGGGCTGGTTGACGCTCATCGCCGGCTACCGGAACGAGGAGGCCTCCTCCCTGGTCTTCTACCACACGGCGGGCCGGACGTTCCATTGGCAGGGCAATTTCAACTATCCGCTGTCCGGGCGCCTGAGCCTCGAGCTCGACATCGAGGCCAAGGACTTCGACGGGACGGTCCCCTTCGGAGGGACGTTCGTCGATTACTACGAGCGGCGTTCCTATCTGTCCCTCCATTACTCCCCCCTCTTCATCCTGACCGTCCTCTACGACCGGACGGACGACCCCGAGATTTTGGCCGTCAAGGATAAGAAGGATTGGTGGGGGTGTCAGTTCGAGATCAAGTTCTCGCACGCCAAGTCGATCCGTTTCTACTACGGTTCGAACAAGGGGGGCGTCAAGTGCGCGGGCGGCGTCTGCAAGTTCTTCCCGCCCTTCGAGGGGCTGAGGATCGACGGCGTCCTTAGATTCTGACACCGTTTCCCGCGTCAAAACCCAAGAACGCGGGAAACGGTGCGGGCGGCGTCGGATGCCCCTATCAGGGGGCGATAGCACAAAGTAACAAAGTGCAGGTCCGAAGCTCCTCGCCGGTCCCCGGAGCGGGTTCTTCGCATCCACTCTACGACGATGCGCCTTGGATTTCTAGCGGAGGGGTTGACCCTTAGAGATATTTCTTGAGTGTGGCCTCGACCTCGGCCTTGTTGTAGCCCTCCCGCTTGTAGCGGATGGTCCGGTTCCGGTCGAGGATGTGGGGGAGGGGGATCGAGCTTTTCCGGAAACGGTTGTAGACGGAGTGGCTGTTGTCGTCCAGGACCGGGAAGGTCAGCTTGTAAGTCTCGGACCAGGTCTTGACGCTCCCCTCGATCACGCAGAGGATGTAGACGAATCCTCTGTCCTTGAGGCCCTGGTAGAAGGACTCGGCCGTCTCGGCCTTTTCCCGGCAGGGCCCGCACCAATCGGCCGTGAAGTCGAGCAGGATGACCTTGCCGTGGTAATTGGACAGGGTCAAGTCGGCGCCGTGCTGATCCTTGGCCGTGAAGTCGAGTGCGATCGCCCCTTCCTCCGTCCCGTAGCTCGCCGCCGAGGCCGTGAAGTTCAGGTCGCTTCGGGCGGCGGTCCCGAGTTCGTAGTTGGAGGGGCTGAAGACGAATCCCGGCCGGGAAGGCGTCACGATATAGCTCCCGCCCGGGAGGTCGTTGAAGCTGAAACGCCCATCGCTTCCCGTTGTCGCTTTCTTGGAGGCGTCCCAGGACAGGAAGACATCGACGGCCGGGAAACCCTGGCCGGCCTGGCTGACGGCGCCGCTGAAGCTCAATAAAGACCCGTCGGGCCCGGTGCTTGTTGAAGTCTTGCAGGCTCCCAGGACAAGGAGTCCGGTCGCGACGGCGAATAGGCCGAGCCGCTTCATCCCTTTCACGATGCCTCTCCTTCGGGGATCGTCAGTAATCAGTATAGGTCAAGCTTCCGGCTTGTCAACCCCTTTACACCCAGCCATAAGGCGAGGGTCGTTCGGGGTGACACTGAGGCTCTGCGAACGTGTCAACCCCTCGACACCCCGGCCATCAGGCTGGAGTCTGTAAAGGGGTGACCCTGAGCCTCAGCGAACGGGTCAACCGGAGGTCCTCAGACGGCCTTGTCCGGCGCCGGGGCGGGAGCGGCCGGGGCCTTGGCGCGCAGGAACTCGTAGCCGATCGATCCCAGGGCGCAGGAGTCCACGCATTTGAGGCAGCGGATGCAATCCGGCGAATTGGGCTTTGTGTGGACCTCGATATCCAGAGGGCAGGACTTGGCGCACTTCCCGCAGGAGGTGCAGGTTCCCTCGTCGATCGTCATCCGGAACACGGAGACTTTGTTGAACAATCCGAAGATGGCCCCCAGCGGGCAGGCCGTCCGGCAGAACGGTCTCATGCTGAGGACCATCCAGGCCAGGAACAGGACGAGGACGGCCATCTTCCACTTGAACATGAAGGCGAGCTGGGCCCGGATCCCGGAGTTGAGGGCCGAGAGGGGGATGCCGGCGATGAGCGTCCCGTCGGGGCAGATCCACTTGCAGAACCAGGTCTGCCCGTAGCCGTACTCGTCGACGAGGAGGAGGGGCAGGGCGAAGACGAAAAGCGCGGTGATGACATAGCGAGTATAGGTCAATCCGCGCGGGATGCGGAGCTTGGGCGATGGGATCTTGTGGACGAGCTCCTGGATCAGGCCGAACGGGCAGAGCCAGCCGCAGGGGATGCGGCCGACCAGGCTCCCCACGGCGCCCAGAAACCCGATGACGTAAAATCCGAACTGGTGGACGGCGACCGAGAGGTTGAAGCGGAGGGCCGCCATGAAGTTTTGGAGTGCGCCCACCGGGCAGGCCCCGATCGCGGACGGGCAGGAGTAGCAGTTGAGGACGGGCAGGCAGGTCCCCTTTATGCCGCCCTGGAAGATCTCGCCCTTAAGCCAGTTGGGGAGGTAGGCGTTGAAGCCCAGGGCCGCGGCGGCCTGGACCCATCTCCGGGTGCGTTGTCTGGCCATGGTCGCGCTCCTCGGCCCGGGCTCAGCCGATCCCGATGCAGTCGAGGCAGACCGTCACGGCCTTTTCAAGGACGGAGGCGAATTCCCCGAGTTTGAGGCCGACCAGGATCAGAGCGACCGAGGCGCCGAACAGGATCCAGGGCAATTTCCGCTTCATTTCGCGCCTCCTCCGACGAGGGCGGCGATGCCCTCGTCAAGCTCCGGGACCTGCTCCTTCTTGAACCCGATATGGGCGTGGGTGATGACGCCGGCCGCGTCGATGATATAGACGACCGGGATCTCTTGGACTTTATAGCGGCCGGCCATATCCTTGGTTGTCTGGACGACGTCGGCCCCGGCCGCTTGATCGGGAGGATCGGACAGCATCGGGTAGCTGATCTTGCACCTGCCGTAAAAAGGCTTGACGACCCTGGAGCCCTTCTGGTCGAGGGCGATCCCGAACAGCCGCAGTCCGCCCTCGGCCTGGCCGGCCTGGGGTTGATACTTCTGGTGAAGCTGCTCCATGTAGGGCATGGCCGCCCGGCAGGGGACGCACCAGGTCGCCCAGAAGTCGACCAGGACGCAGGCCGGATAGGTCTTGGTTTGCTCCGGCTTTCCGTTGACGAGCTTGGCCTCGATCAGGCAGAGCCGGCCGTTCTCGAGGAAGACCGTATAAGTCACGTCGTCGACCCCCTTGAGGCTGAAGGGGACGAGGCGGTCGCCCTTGGCCAGGATGCCGAAAGCGGCCGGGGCCGCGGCCAGGACGACGAGCAGGAGGACGACGAGTCGTCTCATGAAGGCTCCTTGGGGTTGGAAGTCTTGGGCCCGATCTCGAATCCGACGCCCAGGGCGAACTGGAAGCCGCCGATGTTGGCCTCGATGTCCTGGGGCTGGACTTTGCAGTGGGTGAAGCCGGCCTGGAAATCGACAAGAATGCCGCTCGAGATCTCGAGGCGGGCTCCGGCCTTCGCGCCGAAGCCGAGGCTCCCCTTTTCGACGACTCCGATGACGCTCTTTTCTTTATACTGGAAATAGCCCAGCCCGGCCCCGAGATAGGGATGGGCCGGACCGACCGCCGGGAGATCGTACTTGAGTCCGGCCAGGATCGGAACGATCCTGAGCTTGGCTTCCTCTCCGGTCACGGTCAGCGCTCCCGTCTTGCTGAAGTAGTCGGCGCTCGTCCAGAGGGCGAACCGGCCCGCCAAGCCGACGGTGATCTCGCCTCCGAAGCAGAGGCCGCCGCCGTAGATATCCTTGAAGGCCGTCTCGGTCGGCTGGAAATAGACGGCCTTGACCTCGAAGACGAAAGCCTGGGCGGCCGGGGCCGCGGCCAAACATACCAATCCCAGGCATGCGATCAGCTTGAGCGTTTTCGTTTTCATGATGGGTCTTTCTCCCTCCCCTGAAGCCGCGATTTTTTCGGCGATCCCCGGCCAGGCCGGGGCGGTCTCAGCGGACTACGATCGTCGCCTCCTGACCCTCCCGGCCCGACTTGTCGATAGCCACGAGTCCGTAGGCATAGGTCTTGTCCTTCTCGACCCGGCGCTGCCGGTATTCGGTGGTCGAAGCCTCGACTTCGGCGAGGAGACGACGCGTTCCTTCCTCGGCGAGATAGATCCGGTAGGCCCGGATATCGACATTGTCGGGATTCGGCTGCCAGCTCAGGACGTTGATGTATTCGGCCGAGATGGCCCCGCGGTTGAGCTTCTTGACCCCGGCCGCGTTGAGGGGCGGATAGATCGTCCGGAGGAAGCCGGCCGTCAACGACTTGTCGGAGTCCAGCAGGACGGTCAATGGATTGACCGTCCCGGTCGCGCTTCCCGTCCAGCCCGTGAACGCGAAATGGGAATCCGGGAGCGCCGTGACCTCGACCCGGCTGTTCACGACATAGGAATGATTCCCGGGCGCGGGGCTGGTCGTGCCGCCCGTCGTCGCGCTGAGGCTGAGGACGAAACGGCTCGACTGGCGATAGCGGAAAACGCCGCCCCCGTTCGTCCCGACGAACAGGGTTTTAGTCGTGGGATTGACGCCCAGGCTGAGAACGTTCCGGGCCGGCAGCGTGGCATTGAGGTCCGTCCAGTCCTGGCCGCGGTTCGCGCTGGTAGAGACGCCGTCCGGGCCGGCGATGGTGACGGAAGAGGTTGTGACGGGATCGATAGTGATGCAGGCCGCCGGGGTGTCGGCCAGCTTGGTCCAGGCCGCACCGCCGTTCTCGCTCCTGAACAGGCCGCCGTCCGTGCCGGCGTAGACCGTCGCCGGCGTCGAAGGATCGACGGCTAAGTCCAGGATCGGGTCGGCGAAAATTCCGGCGCCGAGTTTGGTCCAGCTTGTCCCGCCGTCGAGCGATTTATAAAGGGCTCCGGCCGAGTTGATCGTGCCGCCCAGATAAACGGTCCCGTCGTTCGCCGGGTCGATCGCGACGGCGAGCGCCGCCGTGAGGACGGAATCGCCGGCCGCGGAATCCGAGACCGAGAACGTGTCCCAGGTCGTCCCGCCGTCGAGGGTTTTATGCATCGCCATGACCTGAACCCCCGACGCGTTCGTATATCCGGCGATGAACAGATGGTTGGGGTTGCGCTCGTTGAGAAGAAGGTCCTTGAAGCTTTGGGTCATCAAATGGTCCCAGCTCTTGCCGCCGTCTACAGACCTGTAGACGTCATCCGCCCCTCAGCCTCCGGCCAGAATGTAGAGCTTGTCCGGATTCGTCGGGTTGACGACGATCCGCAGGACTTTGTCGCAGCGATAGAAGTCCGGCAAGCGTTGCCAGGAATTTCCGCTGCTGAAGCTCCGGTAGAAGCCGTCGGCTTGGAACTCGATGTAGACGGTACCGGCCGAGGAGGGAGCGACCCCCAAGGCCGGGATGACGGAGGCCTGGATGCCGGAGTGGGCGGCCGTCCAAGTCTGGCCGCCGTTGGTGCTCTTGTAGATGCCGCCCGTGGAGCCGAAGTAGATCGCCGGAGCCGTGACGACGATGTCCGTGCCGGTTCCGAACAGGCCCGAAACGAACTCCGTCCAGTTGACGCCCCCGTCGATGCTTTTATAGCACTTTTTATCGTAACCGGCGTAGAGGATGTTCGGATTGGCCGGGTCGACGGCCAGCGAGTAGCCGAAGGCGAATCCGTCGTTCCTCTGCCAAGTCCGGCCGCCGTCAGCGCTCCTGTAGATTCCCCAGCTGGTGGCCGCCCAGACCTTGTCCGGGTTCGCGGGATGGACGAGTAAGGCGTTGACCTGGTCGGCGATCTCGGTCCCGATGACGGACCAGGACGCCCCGCCGTTGACGGACTTGTACATCCGGTACGAGACGGCGATTCCGGTCGAGAAGAAGCCGGCCAGGTAGAGCGTCGAAGGGCGCGAGGGAGAGACGGCCAGGGCCGTCGCCGCGCCGCTGTTCGAGCTCGCGTTGAACTTGACGGCCGTCCAGGTTCGGCCGCCGTCCGCGGACTTGTAGAAGGCCATGCAGTTCTTCCCCGTTACGACGTCGTAGGATCCCGTGGCGTAGATCGTATCCGAATCGGCGGGGTGGACGGCCAGTTTGCCGCCGGCGGAGAATCGTTTGGCGCCGAACGCGAATTCGGTCCAGGACGTCCCCTTGTTGAGGGACTTGAGGATGCCCGTGTCGGTCAGGATGGTGAGGACGTTGGCGTCCCGGGGGTCGAAGGCCAAATCCCAGGACGTCTTGTCGAACGTCGCCCGGCGCTCCCAGCTTCGGCCGCCGTTCGTGGTCCTGAAGACTTGGCTGAATCCGGCCAGCCCGGAGAGGGCCATGAGCTCGTTAGGGGAGGAGGGGCTCAAGGTCAACGCCGAGATGCTCCCTCCTTCCGGCCCGAGCGCTTCCCAGGCGGGGGCGGCCGGCCGTTCTTTGGGAGCGGGCGCCTTGGCTTCCGCGCCGAACATAAGGCCGAAACATATCGGGAGACATAGGCCGATGGCTCCGATTCTTCTCATAGCTGCCTTTTCCTCATGAAACTCATGCGAATTGGCTCCATTATACAGAGAAGAAAAAGGGGGCGCAACTCGGCCCGTCCGGCCGGGCCGCGCTCTCGCCTATCCGGCTCGCTTGGCCTGGATCTCCTTCATCTTCCCGACGAACGACGCGTCGATCCAGTAGATGTCCGAATCCCCGTTCCGGGGGGCCTTGAAGAAGTCGAGAATCTTCCGGATCGTGACGGGGCCGGAGGCGAAATCGAGGGGCCGGGAAAGTTAATCTCCGGGCCGAGGTTGACGGGCTCGCTCCAGCGGTCGTCGTCGCTCCGGAAGAAGACGTAATAGTTTGAGAGGCCGGGCGTTAGGCTGTCCTTCCGGCCGTCGACACAGGCGATGAGGAAACTCTCGTCGCGCGAGATGGTGGCGTTGAAGATGGTCTCTTTTCCGTTGACGGGCGCGGGCAGCGGTTCGGGAGTTCGGTATCCGCCGTCGGCCGGACGCGCGCGCATGATGGTCGGCTTCGAGCCGTCCGCGCCGGAGCGGGTGAAATAGAGCGTGCCGTCACGGGTCAGGGAGGGATAGAATTCGCCCTCTTTGGTGTTGACGGGAGCGCCGAGATCATAGGGTTCGCCCCAGCTTCCGTCCGGCTTGCGGTCCGCGGCCCAGATGTTCTTATAGCCCCAGCCTGGCTTGGGCGGATCCCCCGCCTGGGGACGGGTCGTAAGGAACAGGATCCGTTTCCCGTCGGCGGACAGGCAGGGCTCGAAATGGAAATAGTCGGGGGTGGCGGCGAACGGCGCTACGGCGGGCTCGGTCCAACGACCGTTTTCGAAGCGCGCGGCCATGATCGTGACGATCCCGCCGAAAGCCAGGCCGTAGTAGATCTCCCGGCCGTCAGGGGTCATGGCCACATCCCTCTCCGTCATTCCGGTCGAGACCAGGCCCGGGGCGAACAGCGCCGCCTTGTCGCCCGGCGGCTTCTGGCCCAAATAGGGGGAGGTGCGGACGGGCGTGAACGGAACCTGGTCCGTGCCGAACGAGAAGTGCATCTGGATGAGGACCCAGCGGCCGCCCCTCTTTTCGAGGACGCCGGTCCAGCGGGCGTTGTCCCATCCGGTCGGACGGCCCTCCCATTCGCCGTGGTCGTCGAGGAGGGCCGAGTACCAGGCGACGTCGCCGGCCGGCCCGAAGCGGATCCGGAGGTCCTTGACCTCGAAATCGAGGGCCTTGAAGTTATCGTTTTTCCAGGTCGACCCGTTCGCCGACGCTACCC
>JALHUR010000265.1 GCA_022867325.1 Candidatus Aminicenantota bacterium
CGAAGTGGGGCTTGAAGAGGTCGATCTCGCCCCCCAGGAAAGTCCCCGCATAGCGGAGGCCGATCAAGTACATCGTCCCCCGGGTCGGCGTCAAGGGGCTGTCGATCGTGGTCCGGTACAGGGTCGGCTCGATGCTGCTGACGTTGTAGTTCCCCAACCCGAACATGCCGTAGTAGGTCGGGTCAGAGTAGGGATATTCGCCGGGATAGCCCGTGGTCTCCGAGGGCTCCTTAATGTTGACGTATTCGAAGCTGTAGGTCAGGCTGCTCCGCCAGTAGCCGAACAGGCGGGCGCCCAAGGTCAGGTCGATCCCCTTCCCCTTCCGGTCATACAGGTAGGGGATGATCATGAAGCGGTCGTAGATGTTGAAACCGACGCTGATCGGCCGGTCGAAGATGTAGGGCTCGGTGAACCCGAACGAGTAGTTCTTGACCCGCTTTCCGTACTGGAGCATGAGCTCGAGGTTCTCGCCCGCGCCCAGGAAGTTGACCGTCGAATAGCTGAGGGCGACGAAGGTCCCCTCGTAGCCGCTGTAGCCGGCCGTGAACTGGATGTTGTTCCGCTGGAGTTCCTTGACGTTGACCATGACGTCCATCTTGGTCGGGTCCTGGGCGTTGGGCTTGAGATCGGGCTCCTTCTCGAGGTCGACCAGCCCGAGCTGCTTGATCCTGAGGATGCTGTCCTTGAACACGGCCAGGCTGAAGCGGTCCCCCTCGCGGAGGAGCATTTCGCGCCGGATGACTTTATCCTTGGTGAAAATGTTCCCCCGGAACTCGAGCCGGTTGAGGGTGACGACTTCCCCCTCGACGACGTTGAAGGTGACGTTGACGACCTTCCGTTTGGGATCGAGGCTCTCGACCGGGATGATCTGGACGTAGAGATAGCCGCCGTTGGCATAGAGCTCCTGGACGTCCTTGATCGATTTTTCGCGGACCTTGGTGCTGTAGAGGCTGCCCGGGACGAGCTGGATCAGGGCTTGGATGTACTTGGCGCTGAGGGCCTTGTTGCCGTCGATCTTGACTTCGCCGACCCGGTAGGGATAGCCGGCGTTGACCGGGAAAACGATCCGCATCATCGTCTGCTTCTTGAACAGTATGGTCCGCCGGGTCATTTCGCTGATCTTGGGCTCGCCGACGGTCGCCTCCATGTAGCCGCTTTCCTGGAGCTTTTTCTTGATGAGGTCGGCGCACTCGGCGAGCTTGTTTTGCTTGAAGACGTCTTTCCCGCCGACCCAGGTCAGGAGGTTGTGGGGCTGGTTGTCCGCGAGGGCCTCGCGCAGGCAGCTGGGAGGAAGCTTGGTCGCCCCCTCGAAATCGACGGCGCCCACCCGGACCTTGGGGCCCTCTTCGATCTTGAACAGGATCTCGACTTCGCTCTTGCCCTTATGCTCGGTCGCGACATCGATCTTGGCCAGCTGGAGGCCTTTCTCGGACAGCAATTCTAGGATCGTCTTGCGGGCTTTCTGGACCTTGAACGGGCTGTACCAGGACGAGGCCAGAATATAGTCGTCGTTCTCCTTGAGCTTGCTGACGATGTCGTCCTCCTGGACCTTCTTGCCCGTTTTGAAAGTCACGGCCTTGACGACCGGGTTCTCCTCGACGACGATCCGGACGACCTTGCCGCCCGGCGCGTCCACATCCTCCATCTTGAGGTTGGAGAAAAAGCCCGTCGACCACAGGATGCGGAAGTCGCGGCGGAGGATGTCCTCGTTGAAATAATCCCCTTCCTTGATGGAGAGATAGTAGAGGATCGTCTCCCTGGAGACGCGTTCGTTCCCGACAATGTCGATCCGGTCGATGAGGTTCTGGGCCGCCAGGGCCAGGGGAAGCCCCCACAGGATCAGGAAGAGCGCTGTTTTCTTCATTGGGAATTCCTTTTTATACCATATCGGACGCTTTTTTCCAAGAGGATCCGTCCCTCGGGGATACCTATTCGCGTCCACTACCTGAAACGCCGGTTTCAGCCCATGCGTTTCAGCCGCCCTTTTTCCATCAGGAGGCGCCGGTCGCAGAGGTCGGCCACGCGCTCGTTATGGGTCACCAGGATCGAGGTCAGCCCCATCCGGCCGTGGAGATCCCGGATCAGGCGGATGATGCTTTCCCCGGTCTTCCAGTCCAGGTTCCCGGTCGGCTCGTCGGCCAGCAGGAGCTTGGGGGACCCGACCAAGGCCCGGGCCAAGGAGACCCGCTGCTGCTCCCCCCCCGAGAGCTGGGAAGGACGCATCGAGGCTTTGTCCTCGAGGGAAACGTCCCTGAGGAGATCCAGTCCGCGCGGAAAGGCCCGGGACCGGTCTATCCCCCTGATCAGGAGCGGCAAGCTCGCGTTCTCCAAAGCCGTGAATTCGGGCAGGAGGTGGAAGAACTGGAAGACAAACCCCACCTTGCGGTTCCTGATCGCGGCCAATTCCTCGATCGTCCTCGCCCCCAGATCGTCCCCGTCCAAGACGATCCGGCCTTCGGTCGGCCGGTCCAGGCCGCCTAAGAGGTTAAGGAGCGTGGTCTTGCCCACTCCCGAAACCCCCATGATGGCCACCATCTCCCCCGGCTTCACGGCGAAACTGACGCCGCTGAAAACCGGGTAGGCTCCTTCGGGGAGCGGATAGGATTTGCCGAGGTCTATGGCCTGAATCATATCATTCATACTTGAGCGCGATGACGGGATCGATCCGGGCCGCCCGCCTCGAAGGAAACAGGGTCGAGGCGAAACTGATGGCCAAGGTCACGCCGACGATCAGGAGAAGGTCGATCGGCTTGGCGCGAAAAGGGACGTAGGAGATTTGATAGATGTCGACGGGGACCTTGATAAGCTGGAACGCGTTCGCCAAGCCGCACCAGATAAGGCCCAGGGACAGTCCGCAGGCCGTGCCGATCACTCCGATGACGGCCCCTTGAAAGAAGAACACCCGCCTGATGGCCCGGGGCGTCGCGCCCAAAGCCATCAGGATCCCGATGTCCCGGGTCTTCTCCATGACCATCAGGATCAAGGACGCGATGATGTTGAGGGCCGCCACGATGACGATGAGCGTTATGGTCAGGAACATGATGTTCTTCTCGAGCTTGAGGGCGGAAAACAGGGACTCGTTGAGCTCCATCCAGGTCGTGACGTAGATCGAGGCGGGACTGAGGGCTTCGATCGCGTCTCCGATCCGGGCCGCAGCGAAGATATCCCGGACCCGGACCTGAAGGTAGCTGATCCTGTCCCCCATCCCGAGATACTTCTGGGCCGCTCCAAGGGGCATGAGGGCCGTCGACGAGTCAAACTCGAACAGCCCGGTCTTGAACACGCCCGCGACCGTGAATCGCTTCGTCCGGGGAAGAAGGCCGATCGGCGACAGCCGCGAGGCCGCGGTCAGGACCGTCACGACGTCGCCGACTCCGGCGCCGACGGCGACGGCCATATCATGCCCGAGGAGAACCCCCTCGGGCTCCCCGCCTTGGGGCAGGCGCCCTTTCTCCAGGCTCAGGAGCCAGGGAGACTGGGCCGACTCCCGCTCGAAATCGATCCCCTTTAAAAAAGCTCCGGAGCTCCGGGAGGGGCCCGCGACAAGGACGGTGTTGTAGACGACGGGCGTGACGGAGACGACGCCCGGGACCTTGCCGACCTTCTCCTCGAGCGACTGGAAGTCCCGAAGGCCCTCGCCGCTGAGGTCCGAAACCATGATATGGGACGTCGCGCCGAGAATCTTGTCCTGAACGTCCCCTTGGAAGCCGGTGATCAAGGCCAGGGCGATGACCAGGGCCATGACGCCGATGGCGATCCCGAGCGCGGAGATGACGGTGATGACGGAAATGAACGCCTGCTTCCGCCTGGCCGTCAGGTAGCGTCGGGCGATCAGCCATTCATAGCGCATGGGGCGTCCCTTCACTCCCTGGGCCGGAGGAGCGGAAACAGGATGACCTCCCGGATCGATTTCTTTCCGGCCAGGAGCATGACCAGGCGGTCGATGCCGATCCCCTCTCCCCCGGTCGGCGGAAGGCCGTACTCCAAGGCTTGGACATAATCATCGTCGATGGCGTGGGCCTCGTCGTCCCCCCGCTGCCTCTCCTCGAACTGCTGCTCGAAGCGGGCCTTCTGCTCGGCCGGATCGGTCAACTCCGAAAAGGCGTTGGCGATTTCCATCCCGGCCACGATGAGCTCGAAGCGCTCGGCCTCATCGGGATTGTCGCGGGAGGCTTTGGCCAGCGGGGAAATCTCTCGGGGCGGGTTGACCACGAAGGTCGGCTGGACGAGGTTGTGTTTGACGAACCTGTCGAAGAGGACGTCGAGGGCCTTCCCGTACGACAGCGGAGCTTTTTCCGGGGCCAGCTCGGCGGCGAAGGCGGCCAGGCCGGCCTTGTCTTCGAACCGGGAGGGAGCCAGGCCGCTGAACTGGACGAGGGCGTCCTTGAACTTGATCCGCTTCCAGGGCCGCTTGAACGAGATCGTTTGCTCGCCGAAGGACAATTCGTCCGTCCCCAGCAGCTTGAGGCTGAGATGGACGAGCAGCTCCTCGGTCAGCTCCATCATCGCCCCGTAATCGATGTAGGCCTCGTAGAACTCGAGCATGGTGAACTCGGGATTGTGCTCGGAGGAGATC
>JALHUR010000266.1 GCA_022867325.1 Candidatus Aminicenantota bacterium
CGTATTCATCGCTTCCAGCCTTCTGGCCGTCATCGTCTTCGAACGGACCCCCCATTTCAACGACGAAATCGATGATGTCTTTCAAGCCAAGTTGTTCCTGTCGGGCCGCCTCAGCGCTCCATCGCCTTGCGCCGCGGATTTCTTCGACTTCCCCCATATGATCAACAACGGCCGCTGGTACAGCATGTACACGCCGGGCTATCCCCTCCTGCTCGCCGCCGGCCTCGGCCTGGGCGCGCCCTGGTTGGTCAATCCGCTGCTGGCCGCCCTTTGCATTCTCTTGTTCTACGCCTTGGGCTCGGAGGTCTACGATCGCCGGACCGGGGTTCTGGCGGCCCTGCTCGGCGCGGCTTCGATCTGGCTCCTGCTCATGTCCGCGAGCCTCATGTCCCATACCAGCAGCCTTTTCTTCGCTTCCCTGTTCCTTCTCTTTTTCTTCCGTTCGATGGCCAGACCGACCGTCCTGAACGGCCTCATGGCCGGCGCCGGCCTCGGCCTGATGGTCATCATCCGCCCTTACAACGCCCTGATTTTCGGGCTTCCTTTTCTTCTCTATTACGCCTGGAAAACGTTGCCCGCGCTGAAGATGAGGCTGGGGAATGTCCTGGCCGCCCTCGGGGGAGGGACCTTATTCCTCGTCGTCCTCGGCGCTTACAACTGGCTCACTAACGGCTCGCCCTTCACGATGGGACATTCTATCGAGTTCGGCGAAAAAATCCTTCCCGGTTTCGGAAACAAGGGAGTTCTTGGGACCGCCTTCACCTTGCTTCAGGGTTCGGAAAATACCTTCGACTATCTCAAAGCGATCAATCGGGACCTTTTCGGATGGCCGCTATCATCCCTATGGGCATTCCTCCCTCTGGTAATTCTCAAACGCCCCTCCGAAGAAAGGTGGAAGGATCTGGTCCTGGCATCGGGGATTCTGTCGGTTCTCGTCGGGCTTTTTTTCTTCTGGGGAACTCTCGTCATGCTCGGGCCCAGGCTCATGTTCGAAACCGTCGTCCTTTTCGTCCTCCTCAGCGCGCGGGGCGTCCTCGAGTTTATCCGCTTTGTCCAAACGGGGCTGAAACTCAGGGCGCGGACGGCGGGGGCCGTCGCGGCCGGTCTCCTGATTCTCTTCATCGGGCACGGCTTCTTCGTCCGGTTCCCGCGCTGGGTCTGGCCCAAGGACACCGGCTATCCGCTCGACACCATCGGGCACAATTTCGCCGGAACGTCCCCGGCCATCGGCCGTACCCTCCAATCGCTCCGGCTGGACCGGTCCCTCGTCTTCCTGCGCATCCTCTGCTCCCCCAACCGATTCTACCCTCTCGGCGTCTGGGGCTCCGGATTTCTCTTCAACGACCCCGACCTCAAAGCCGATATCATCTACGCCCGCGACCAGGGTCCCGATAATGTCCGCCTGATGGATTGTCACCCGGACCGCCGCTTTTTCCTATACTTAGGAACCCTGGAACGAGGAATGCTCTTCCCCCTGGAGCGAACAGGCGACTCGTTCGCGACCGGGCCTCCCGTCACATATTCACCGGACGGCCGGGGCCGGGTTCGGCTCGTCGATCTTCCCCAGCAGATTTTCACTCTCTACTCGAAAGAGTTCGAGACCTTCCTCGATGAACTGGCCCGTTCCACGAACTGGACGGATTGGGATGTTCCCTATTTCCTCGCCCGGGGCGTCCACTACAGAAGGAACCTCGATTACAGGCGCGCCGCCTTCGCGTTCGAGGCCGCCCTCCAGGTCGAAACGGATCCCCTCTGGCGGGACACGCTCCTCAACCAGCTTCAAACATGCTATCTCAAGCTCGGGCTCCGGGCCGAAGCCGCGCGGATCCGCCGGAGGATGACCGAAAGCGGATTCAACCCCAAAACGTATTACGGAGTCCTGCCCGAACGGGGATTCTGAGCGGGGGGGGGAAATCCAAAAAAATAGGAGCGGACCGCCCTGGGCGGTCCGCTCCTTGTCTTTGGCCTGCCTTGAGTCTGCGATCAGGTCAGGATCAGGTGCCCGTGATGGCTCTCGCGATTCTGGGCGCGCGAACCCACGAGCCGCTCCACTGAACCAGGTCGAGCTTGAAATCGGCGAGGGAGTTGAGCTCGTAGAAGCCTTGCTCGGGATCGTCCGGCACGAAAGTGTAGCCTTCCAGCACATTATCCCGGCCGCAGGAACCGACGACAAAATCGTCTTCACCGACGTCGCCGGTAGGAACGCCGACGATGGCGCCGTTGTTCGTGACGGCGCTCTGGCCGACATAGACATAGTAAGCTTCTCCCCAAGCGTCCGCAATGGGAAGAATCTTGACGTAGAAGGGCGCGATGGCCTGAACGAACTCGTTGTTAGTGTCAATCTGGCCATTCTGGGTAAAGGCCTCCCAATTGCCATGGTCCGTGATGTAGTCCGCGCATCCGGTCGAAAAGGTGTTGATGTCCTTCATGGTGCTTTTCTGCTTGGCTTTCTGGATGGCGGTGATGGCGTTGGGAATCAACAGGGCGGCCAAGATCCCGATGATCGCGACGACGATCAGCAGCTCGATGAGGGTGAATCCTCTCATCCGTTTAAACATTGAAACCTCCTTTTCCTTGCCGACTTCTCATCGAGCAAGGTTTTAATTTAGAATCAGTGCAGACGCACCTATTCTATGCAATCCCCGTGCCAAAAGCAAAGTTGCGTAAATTGTTGATAATTCAAATAATACAAAAACGGGGGGGGCCGTTCCCTTTTTTAGTTGTGCCAAAAAACGGCTCATCGTGCCGATATTTTGTCAACCCTTCGACTCCCCGGCATGAATGCCGGGGCTTACCAAGGGTTAACCCTGAGCCTCGCTTCTTGTCCCCGCCTTGAAAGGCTGAGCTTAGCGTCGGCGAACGGGTCATCGGCCCTCCTCCACGGCTTTCCCGGCGGGGGGCTCCGCCTGATGCTCCTTGAGGCCGTACTTCTCGATCAGGTAACGAAGGGAGCGATAGCTGAGACCGAGCAGGTCGGCGGCCTTTTTCAAGTTCGATTCCGCGGACTGGAGAGCTTGCAGGATATACCTCTTGGATATCTCGTCGATGTAGGCCGTCAGGTTGAATCCGGGATCGAGGCCGGCCGGCGCCTTGACCTCCCGTCCGGGATGGAGGATCTCGGGCGGCAGGCTGGCCGGCGTGATCGTCTCCCGGTCCTCGATGGCCACGATCCTCTCGACGACGTTTTCGAGCTCCCGGACGTTGCCGGGCCAGCCGTAGGCCTCGAACAGGCCGATGACCTCGGGCGCGAACCGCTTCATCCGCCTGTTCATCCGCCGGCAATATTTCTGGAGGAAGTGGGAAACGAGGAGGGGAATGTCCTCGATCCTCCGGCGCAGGGGGGGCATCTCGACCGAGATGACGTTGATCCGGTAGAAGAGCTCCTCCCGGAACTTGCCTTCTTCGATCCGTTTTTTGAGGTCCTGGTTGGTGGCGCAGATGATCCGGACGTCGATCGAAATCTCCTCGGTCCCGCCGACGCGGCGGACCTTCCGGTCCTGGAGGGCCCGCAGGATTTTAACCTGGGTCCAGGGCGTCGTTTCCCCGATCTCGTCCAGCAACAGGGTTCCCCGCTGGGCGACCTCGAACATGCCGCGTTTGTCGGCGATCGCCCCGGTGAAAGATCCCCGGACATGGCCGAACAGTTCCGACTCGAGGAGGTTCTCGGGAAGGGCCGCGCAATTCAGGGTGACGAAAGGCCCGTTGCGGCGCCTGCTTTGGAAGTGGAGGGCCCGGGCGGCCAGCTCCTTGCCCGTCCCGCTTTCGCCCGAGATGAGCGTCGTCGAGTCCGTGGTCGCGATTTTCTCGATCAGGGTGTAGATCTCCTTCATGGCCTTGCTCTTGCCGATCATCTGCTCGAAGCTGTAGATCTCCTGGAGATCCTTCTTGAGGAGGATGTTTTCGTCCTTGAGCCTTTTTCTCTCGAGGCCGTTCCGGACGAGGATTTTGAGCTCGTCCAGGTTGAAGGGCTTGACGACGTAGTCGAGGGCCCCTTCCTTGAGGGCCTCGACGGCCTGGGGAATGCTGCCGTAGGCCGTGATGACGATGATCGGGACGTCCGGCTTGGCCGTCCGCATCTGCTTGAGGATCTTCATCCCGCTGATCTGGGGCATCCGGATGTCCGTGATCAGGAGGTCGAAGTCCTCCTTCTCGAGGCTGTCCATGACCCGGCCCGAGGGGACGAAGGACTTGACGGCGTAGCCCTCCTTGCTGAAGACCATCGTCAGCAACTCGACGATGCTCTTCTCGTCGTCGATGATGATGATGGTTTCCATGGGTTCCTCAGGATACCATGGCCGCCCGGGCCGGTTTCCTCCGAACAGGCAGAGTAATCGTGACGGAGGTCCCCTGGCCGGGGCTCGAAGCGACCTCGATCGTCCCCTCATAGTCCTCGACGATCCGCCGGACCAGGGCCGTGCCCAGACCCCAGCCCGAGTCGAACCCGGACTGGAACGGCTGGAACATCCGGGCCCGTTCCTTGTCGCTCATCCCCAGCCCCGTATCCGAAAATCGGATTTGAAGCTCCTCCTCGCGCGGCCGGAGGAAGTCGACGGTCAGGCTCCCGCCCTGGGTCATGGCCTTGACGGCGTTCTTGATCAAGTTCCAGAATATCTGCTTGAACTGGTTGCTGTTGCCGTAATAGTAGACGCCGCCCTCGCTGAAGTTCCCGTCGACCCGGATCCCGGCGTCCAGCTCGCCGCCGGCCCGGAGGATTGTCAGCGTCTCCTGGAAAAGCTCGGCCAGGTTCAAGGTCGTGAAGGCGACCCGCTCGGGAGAGGCCAAGGTTAAAAACTGCTCGATCGTCTGTGAAACCCGGTTCGACTCCTTGAGGACGATATCCATCAGGCGGCCTTGATCCCGGCTGAGACTGAGTTCCCCCCGCAGGACCTGGACCGAACCGGCGATGGCCGCCAACGGGTTGCGGATCTCATGGGCCAGGGTGGCCGAATGCTGGCCGGCGACGGCCAACCGTTCCTTGATCTCGAGCTCCTTCCGGGTCAGCCGGAGATCCTCGCCGGCCTGGCGGAGCTTCCGCATCAGGCGATCGATCAGGAAGGCGATGGCGAAAAAAACGGCCCAGGCCATCAGGACGGTGAACAGGACATAGCCGGGGGCGAATTTATCGCCCTGGTCGGGGCTCGAGCTCGGGATGAGGCGGTAGTAAATACCGTCGACCATGATCCCGAAGCAGATCGCGGCCAGGGCGGCGATCAGATAGGCGGCCCGTTTGGGCAGGATGGCGCCGCCGGCCAGGATGGCGAAGACATACAGGAAATAGAACGAGCCGGACAACCCGCCCGAGATATAGACGAGGCCGGTGATCAGGACAAGGTCCAGGATGACCTGAAGATAGGCCTGGAAGGTCGTGTTCGGGGAGATGCGGTAGAGGATGAAATAGCCCGCCGACATCAGGAGGGAGGCGAAAACCAGGATATAGAAGGGGACAAGGGGCAGGAAGAAGGGCGCCGCCGATTGGATGATAAGGGTCGAAAGGAGGAGCGTCACCATCACGACAAGACGGAGGATGATGAGCCAAAGAATATTCTTCCTGTCTATCCTCATGACGCCGGTCTCCGGCCGGGCTTAGAACTGCTGGAGGAGGCTGAAGATGGGAAGGTACATGGACACGACGAGCGAACCGACGATCCCGCCGACGAAGATGAGCATGACGGGCTCGAGGATCGACAGCATCGAGGCCACCGAGGCGTCGACTTCCTCGTCGTAAAAGTCGGCCAGTTTACTGAGCATCTCGTCCAGGGTTCCGGTCGCTTCGCCGACGCTGACCATCTGGGTCATCATGAACGGGAACGATCCCGCCTCGCGGAGCCCGTCGGTCAGGCTCTTGCCCTCGGCGACCAGGCGGCGCGACTCCATGACCCAGCCTTCGAGGATGACGTTCCCGGCCGTGCTCGAGGTGATCCGGAGACTCTCGAGCATGGAGACGCCGCCCGAAAGGAGCGTCGACAGCGTCCGGGTGATCCGCGAGACGGCGACTTTCTCCAGGATCTTGCCGATGAGCGGGATGCGGAGGAAGGCCCGGTCGGTCGCCAGCCGGCCCCGGGGCGTATTCCGGAAGTAGCGAAAGAGGAAGACGGAGGCAATCATTCCCGCGAAGATAAAGACGATGTAGTTCTGGGTGAAATTGCTCAGCTTCATGACGATGACGGTCAGGAAGGGAAGGGCGGCCCCGAGCTCCTGGAAGATGGAGGCGAAGATGGGGATGACCTTCCAGAGAAGGAAGATGGCGACCAGGATCGCGAAGCTGACGATGGCGGCCGGATAGATCATGGCCTGGCGGACCTTGGAGCGGAGGCGGACGATCTTCTCGATGAACTCCGAGAGCCGGCGCAGCATGATGTCGAGCGAGCCGCTCTGCTCGCCCGAGGCGATCAGGTTGCAGTAGAGGTCGTCGAAGGCTTTGGGGTGCTTGCGCTTGGCCTGGTTCAAGGACGATCCGGCCTCGACGTCCTCCCGGATCTGGGCGATGACGCCCTTGAAATATTTGTTCCGGGTCTGCTCGGTCAGGATGTTGAGGCTCTGGATCAGGGGCAGCTCGGCGTCGATAAGGACCGAAAGCTGCCGGCTGTAGATGGCCAGCTCTTTGAGTTTGACTTTTTCCCGCTTGAGAAAGGGAATCGTGATGCCCCGCCTTTTGTGGGCGACGCTCGAGACCGTGATCTGCTCTTTCTGGAGCGTCCTGAGCAGCTCGTCCTGGGACGCCGCCATACGTTCGCCCTGGACCTCGTCCCCGTACCTATTCGTGCCCTTCCAAGCATAGAGTGGCATGTGGTTGTCCCCTTTTCTCCCTACATTTTACTTCCTGCCGGCCCCCGCCGTCAGGCCGCCCGATCCGGGTTTGAGGCCCTCCCGGCGCTGGATGATGTCCGTCAGCTCCTCCGGGAAGGACGTGACGCTCATGGCCGTGTCAAGGCTGATGACCCCCCTGCTGTAGAGTCCGGCCAAGGACTGATTGAACGTCTGCATCCCGAACTTTTCCTGGCCCATCTGCATGGCCGAATAAATCTGGTGGATCTTATTCTCCCGGATGAGGTTGCGGATGGCCGGGTTCGGAATGAGGATCTCCATGGCCAGGGCCCGCCCCTTCCCGTCGGCCCGGGGGAGGAGCGACTGGGTCAAGACCGCTTCGAGGGTCATCGACAACATGATCCTGACCTGGGTCTGGTACTGGCTGGGAAAAATGTCGATGATCCGCGAGACCGTCTCCGAGGCCGAATTGGTGTGAAGAGTTGAGAACGTCAAGTGGCCCGTTTCGGCGACCCGGAGGGTCGCCTCGACCGTCTCCAAATCCCGCATCTCGCCGACCAGGACGACGTCGGGATCCTCGCGGAGGACGGACCGGAGGGCGTTCGCGTAGGACAGGGTGTCGACCAGGAGCTCCCGCTGGTTGATGATGGACTTCTTGGGCGTGAAATAGTACTCGATCGGGTCTTCGATCGTGACGATGTGAACGGGCCGCTCGTGGTTGATGTGGTCGATCATGCAGGCGAGCGAGGTCGACTTCCCGCAACCGGTCGGCCCGGTGATCAGGACCAGGCCGCGCGGAAGGTAGCAGAGCTGGGCGATCCGCTGGGGGATTCCGAGCTGGGCAAAGCTCCACATTGTCGGCAGGAAGCGGCGGAAGGCGGCCGCGACCGAGCCCTTCTGCATGAAGACGTTGACCCGGAACCGGCCCAGGTCCTTGATCCCGAACGAGAAGTCGAGCTCGAGCTTTTCCTCGAAGGTCTTCTTCTGCTTGTCGGACAGGATGCTATAGACGAGCTGTTTCGTCTCGGCCGGCGTCAGGGGAGGGTGCTCGATCGAGCGGAGGATGCCGTGGACCCGGATTCGGGGAGGGATATAGGTCGTGATGTGAAGGTCGCTGGAGTCCTCATCGACGCAGATCTTGAGCAATTCTTGGATCGGAATGGCCATCGGCCTCCTCCTAGTCTCGGATCGTCTCCCGCAAGACCTCCTCCATGGACGTGATCCCGTTTAGGACCTTGATGATGCCGCTCCGGCGAAGGGTCAACATCCCCTGCTCGATGGCTTTCTTCTTGATGTCCTTGGACTGCGCCCGGGTGAGGATCATGTCCTTGATCTCGTCGGTGACTCGCAGGACTTCGTAAAGCGCGATTCGGCCCTTGTAGCCGGTGTTGTTGCAGCCCTCGCAGCCCTTGGGCTTGAGGACACGGGCCCGGCCCACCTCCTCCGGCGTGAAACCCATCTCCTCCAGGGCCTGGGGAGGCAGCCGGTGGTCGATGGCGCACTTTTTGCAGAGGCGGCGGACCAGTCGCTGGGCGACGATCAGGAAAACCGCGTCGGCGACCAGGAAGGGCTCGATGCCCATGTTGACGAGACGGGTCACCGTGCTCGCGGCGTCGTTGGTGTGGACGGTCGATAAGACGAGGTGGCCGGTCAGGGCGGCCTTGATGGCGACGTCGACCGTCTCGTGGTCGCGCATCTCGCCGACGAGCATGATGTCCGGGTCCTGGCGGAGGAAGGAGCGGAGGCAGGTCGGAAAGTCGAGCTTGATCTCCTCCTTGATGTTGACCTGGTTGATCCCGCTCAGGTAGAACTCGACCGGGTCCTCGGCCGTAAGGATATTTTTCTCGATCGAGTTGAGGTTCTGGATGGCCGAGTAGAGGGTGTTCGTTTTGCCGCTCCCGGTCGGCCCGGTGACCAGGATGATGCCCCAGGGCCGGCGGATGCCCTCCTGGAAAACCGCGAGCGACTCCGGCTCGAACCCGAGCTCGGTCATGTCGAGCTTGAGCATCTCCCTGTCCAAAATACGGGCGACGACCTTCTCTCCGAACATCGTCGGCAGGGCCGAGACGCGGAGGTCGACTTCTTTGCGGCCGCCGTTCTCGAGCTTGGCCCGCATCCGGATCCGGCCGTCCTGGGGAAGCCTCTTTTCGGCGATGTCCATGTTGGACAGGATCTTGACCCGGGAGACGACCGGGTTCTTGAACTTGAGGGGAAGGCTCTGGGCCTCGTAGAGGGTTCCGTCGATCCGGTAGCGGATCCGGAAGGCCTTCTCGTAGGGCTCGAAGTGAACGTCGCTGGCCCCCTTCTTGATGGCGTCGATGAAGATCGTATTGACGAGGGTGATGATCGGGGCCTCTTCGGTCGAGTGGACAAGCTCCTCGACCGTGTAGTCGTCCTTCTCCTCCTCGATGATGTTGACGGTCGCGTCCTGGGCCAGTTCGATGTCGTCGATGATCTTCTTGACCCGGATGTCGCTCGTCGTCCCATAATACTTGTTGATGGCGGCCAGGACGCCCGACTCCGAGGCGATGACCGGCTGGATGCTGAGTCCGGTCCGGAAGCGGATGTCCTCGGTGATCTCGAGATCGGTCGGATCGACCATGGCCAGGGTCAGGAAGGAGCGAATCCGGTGAATGGGCATGATCATGTATTTCTTGGCGATCTCGATCGGGATAAGATTGATGACGTCGGGGTAGACCTCGAATTGCACCAGGTCGATGAACGGGTAGCCGAGCTGCCGGCTCAGGGCTTGGGCGATCTCCTCTTCGTTGATGAGGCCGAGGCTGACCAGGGACGTCCCGAGCGGAAGGCCGTGTTTCCGCTGATGATCGAGAGCCGACCTGAGCTGTTCGGCCGTGATGGCCTTTTCTCGAAGCAGTAGTTCCCCAATGTTTGACGCCATCTCAACTCCGCTTAGACTGACTCGCCCTGACAATTTTCGTCAAGCTGGTCGCCTCAATTAACAAGACGGTCTTCTCTGCTCCTTTTCTCGAAGCCTGCTCCGGCAATCATAAAGAAAGCGTCGATGCCCTCCAAAACTATCCCAGCCCTTCCCAGGCGTCAATCACCCCTCAAGGGGATTGATAAGGTGATTTTTGGATGAAGCGCCTCACCTTCAAGGGTTATATCGACTCCTCGAGAACGTCTTCTCTGCGCAATTTTTGTCAACCCCTCGACACTTCTATGATGGCGAAACGCAAGCCCCCCGCGGCTTTTCTTTTTTCTTCATCTTCTTTCCTTCTTATGGCTGCCTCGGTTTCTTGAACCACCCTTCTATCCGCGCCTCTGAGCGCACTGTA
>JALHUR010000267.1 GCA_022867325.1 Candidatus Aminicenantota bacterium
ATCGTCCCCTTCGTCTTCCCGCGCTTGCTCGAGACATGTTCGGGATCGTAGAGCCGCCGCAGGGCATCCATGGTCGCGTTGGCGACGCTGATCGGGTTGCTGGAACGGATGGACTTGGTCAGGATGTCCTTGATCCCGGCCAACTCCATGATGACGCGGACGGCGCCGCCCGCGATAACGCCCGTCCCCTTGGAGGCGGGCCTCAGGATGACGAGGCCGGCGCCGTGGACGCCGCGGATGAGATGGGGGATCGTCGTCTCCTTGAGGGGGACCGTGATCAGCTTTTTCTTGGCGTCCTGGACGGCCTTGGCGATGGCCATCGGAACCTCGCGGGCCTTGCCCTTCCCGATTCCGACCGTGCCCCGCTTGTTCCCGACGGCGACCAGGGCCGAGAAGCTCAGGTTCTTGCCGCCCTTGACGACCTTGGTCACGCGGCGGATGTTGATAACCTGGTCCTTGAACTCCTGTTCCGGATCATCGACGGCTCTCTTCTTGAAATCTGCGTAAGCCACTGTTCCTCCTGATTCCCGGGCTGGCCGATCAGAAGACCAGGCCGCCCTTGCGTAAGCCCTCGGCCAAGGCCTTGATCCGGCCGTGGTAGGGATAGCGCCCGCGGTCGAAAACGATCGTCTTGACGTTCTTGGCCAGCAGGCGCTGGGCCAGGATTTCGCCGAGAAGGCCGCAGGCCTCGCGGTTCTTGGTGTTCTTGGCCTTCTCCTTGAAAGTCTTCTCGAGCGACGAGGCCGCCGCCAGGACCGCGCGGCGGTCGTCGTCGACGGCCTGCGCGTACAGGTAGCGGTTGCTCTTGAAGACGTGGACCCGGGGCCGGGCCTCGGCGCCGCGGATCTTTTTCCGGATCCGTTTCCGGATGCGGATCTTCTTCTCGGTCTTGACTTGGGACTTGTCCTTAAGCACCGGCCACCCCCACTTTCCGTTCCTTCTTGATGAGCTTCTCGCCGACGTGGCGGATGCCCTTGAGCTTGTAGACGTCGGGCCGCCGGAAATTCTTGATCTCCTGGGCGACCTGGCCGACCCGCTGCTTGTCGATCCCCCTGATGGTGATCAGGGTCGGCTTTTCGAGGACGATCTCGAGATCCTTGGGGAGCGGGAAGACGACCGGCTTCGAGTAACCCAGGTTGAATTCGATCCGGTCTTTTTCGGCCTTGGCCCGGTAGCCGACCCCGACGATTTCGAGCTGCTTCTGGTAGCCGGCCGTGACGCCGAGGATGGCGTTGGCGGCCAAGGTCCGGCACAGGCCGTGGAGGGACTTCTGCTCCTTGCTGTCGTCGCGGCGGGAGAGCTTGAGCGTCCCGCCCTCGAGGACGGCCGTGATCCCCGCCCGGAGGGGAGAGGTCATGCGGCCTTTGGGACCCTGGATCTCGATCAGGTCCGGGCCGATCGCGACCTTGACCTCCGGCGGCAGCTTGATGGCTAAATTTCCAACTCGTGACATGTTCGTCCCTCTTCCCTCAAAGACTCACCAGACCGTGCAGAGGACCTCGCCGCCCGTCCCGAGTTCCTCGCATTTCCGTCCCGTACAGACGCCCTTCGAGGTTGAGACGATGACGACCCCCAGGCCGTCCAGGACCTTGGGGATGGAATCCTTGGTGCAGTAGATTCGGCAGCCGGGACGGCTGACCCGCTGGAGCCCGCCGATGACGCTCCGGTTGTCGTCGGCGTACTTGAGAATGACGTTGAGGACACCCTGCTTGGGGTCGTCGACGACCTTGAAGTTCCGGATGTAGCCTTCGTCCTTGAGGATCTTGGCGATTTCGACCTTCGTCCGGGAGTTGGGGATGTTGACCTCCCGCTTCTTGGCCTTGGCCGCGTTCCGGATCCGGGTCAGCATATCGGCGATGGGGTCCGTCTGACTCATGGTCCTATCCTTTCTTTCCGGTCACCAGGACGCCTTGATGATCCCCGGAATCTCCCCCTTGAGGGCGAGTTCGCGGAAACAGAGCCGGCACAGGTCGAACTTGCGGTAGTAGCCGCGCGCTCGCCCGCAAATCCGGCAGCGCCGCCTATGGCGGATGGCGTACTTCGGAGTCCGGTTGTCCTTGACGATGGATGATGTGGTCGCCACGTTCGTCCTTCCTTTTCCTCGACCTACTGAGCCTCGCGGAACGGCATGCCCAGCCGCCTGAGGAGGGCGAAGGCCTCCCGGTCGGTCCGGGCCGAGGTCACGATCGTGATGTTCATGCCCCGGGACCGCTCGACTTTGGTATAGTCGATCTCGGGGAAGACAAGTTGGTCTCTCATGCCCAGGGTGTAGTTCCCCCGGCCGTCGAAGCCCTTGGGGTTGACGCCCCGGAAGTCCCGGACCCGGGGGAAGATGATGTTGACGAGGCGGTCGAAAAACTCGTACATCCGCTCCCGGCGCAGGGTCACGTAGCAGGCGATCGGCTGCCCCTTGCGGAGCTTGAAGGTCGATATCGACTTCTTAGCCCGGCTGATGGCGGGAAGCTGCCCGGCGATCAGGGTCAATTCGGCCTTGGCCGCGTCTAAAAGCTTGATGTTCTGGATGGCCTCGCCGACGCCGACGTTGATGATGATTTTCTCGAGGCGCGGGACGGCCATCCGGTTACTCAGCCCGAGCTCCTGCTGGAGCTCGGGAAGGATGTCCTTGAGGTATCTCTCCTTGAGTCGGCTCATCGCGCTCTCCTCACTTGACCTGGTCCAAGCTTCCCTGGCAGTGGGCGCAGAGCCGGGTCTTCGTCCCGTCGCCGAGCCGCTTGATACGGACGCGGACACCCCGGTCGCAGTCCTCGCACAAGATCATGATGTTGGAGAGGGCGATCGGGGCCTCCTTTTCCATGATCCCGCCCGAGATATTCTTGCTCCGGTCGGGCCGTATGAACTCCTTGACGAAATTGACCTTTTCGACGATGGCCCGGTTCGTCTCGGGAAAGACCATCAGGACCTTCCCCTGCTTGCCCTTGTCCCGTCCCCGGCGGACGACGACGATGTCGTTCTTCTTGATGAGGGGCTTTGCCATCAGATGACCTCCGGAGCGAGGGAAACGATCTTCATGAACTTTTTATCCCGGAGCTCGCGGCCGACCGGCCCGAAGACGCGGGTCCCGATCGGCTCTCCGGCTTTGTCGATGATGACGGCGGCGTTGTCGTCGAAGCGGATGTAGGAGCCGTCCCGGCGGCGGATTTCCTTGCGGACCCGGACGATGACGGCCCGGACGATCGTGCCCTTGGCGATCTTGCTCTCGGGGTCCGCCTCTTTGACGGTCGCCGAGACGATATTGCCGATCGTCGCCGTCCGACCCACGCCCCCGCCGAGGGGCGTGATGCACATGATCCGCCGCGCGCCGGAGTTGTCGGCGACCTTGAGCATCGTTTGCCGTTGGATCATTGTCGGATGTCCTTCGTTTCCGATTCCGGCCCGGGGGCGGCCAGCCCGACGATCTCGAGGACCCGCCAGCGCTTCATCTTGCTGATGGGCCGGGTCTCGATGATCCGGACGACGTCCCCGACCTTGCACTTTTCGTACTCGTCGTGGACCATGAACTTCTTACGTCGCCGGATCGTCTTTTTATAAAGGGGGTGACGGACCTGCCGTTCGACGAGAACGGTCACCGTCTTCTTCATCGTCTTGCCGACGACGACGCCGAGCTTGGACGTTTTCCGCTTGGGGGCTTGAGCGCCTGTCGTATCCATGTTCTACTCCGTTCGCGTCCGGTCCGGGCCGTTGAGGAGGGTCTGGATCCGGGCGATGTCCTTCTTGATCGTCCGCAGCTTAGCGGCGTTCTCCAGCTGCCCCAGGGCGTGCTGGAATCGCAGCTTGAACAGTTGGTCCCGCAGCTCGGTTTCCTTGGCCTTGAGCTCGTCGGCCGAGAGCTCCCTCAGTTCCTGGATCTTCATCGCAACTCCACGTTATCCCTGGAAATGAATCGGGTCTTGATCGGCAGCTTGTGGGCGGCCAGCCGCATCGCCTCGCGGGCGGTCTCCTCGGAGACGCCCTCGAGCTCGTAGAGGATCCGCCCGGGCCGAATGACGTCGACCCAGAACTCGGGGTCGCCCTTGCCCTTTCCCATCCGGACCTCGGTCGGCTTCTTGGTGACGGGCTTCCAGGGGAAGCTGCGCAGCCAGAGCTTGCCGTGCCGCTTGATGAAGCGGGTGATCGTGATCCGGCCGGCCTCGAGCTGGCGGGCGGTCAGCCAGCAAGGCTCCAGAGCCTGAAGGCCGAACTCCCCGAACGAGAGGGTGCCGCCCCGGATGGCCTTGCCGCGCATCCGCCCCCGATGGGACTTCCGGTATTTGACCTTGCTGGGCATCAACATGGCTAGATCTCCTCGACCTCGGACGTCTGGATCGTCA
>JALHUR010000268.1 GCA_022867325.1 Candidatus Aminicenantota bacterium
CGGGATCCTGTCCCTGGTCCGGGAGTTCGAGGCCCGCAAGCCCAACGCCCTCATCCTGCTGACCGAGGTCCCCAACCCCCAGATGTTCGGCGTCGCCGAGCTCTCGAACGGCCGCGTCGTCAGGCTGGTCGAGAAACCCAAGGAGCCCAAGTCCAACCTGGCTCTGGTCGGCGTCTACATGTTCGATTCCCATGTCTTCGAGGCCGTCCACGCCATCAAGCCTTCCTGGCGGAACGAGCTGGAGATCACCGACGCCATCCAGTATCTGGTCGAGCGCGGCTACGAAGTTCAACCCCACCTCGTCTCGGGATGGTGGAAGGACACGGGACGGCTCGAGGAGATTCTCGAGGCCAACTGTCTCATCCTGGAGACGATCGAGACCCGGATCGAGGGCGAGGTCGACGAGGCTTCGCGGATCAGCGGCAAGGTCATCCTGGAGCCCGGGGTCAAAGTCCGGGCGAGCACGATCCGCGGCCCGGCCATCATCGGCGCCGGGACCGAAATCGCCGAGTCCTATATCGGGCCGTTCACCGCCATCCAGAAGGACTGCCGGATCCTCCGGACCGAGGTCGAACACAGCATCATCCTGGAGGGAAGCGAGATCCTCGACGTCGGGAGCCGGATCGATCAGAGCCTGATCGGCCGCGAGGTCCGGATCTACAAGTGTCCGCCCCAGCCCGTGGCCTACCGGTTCATGGTCGGGGATAAGAGCGAAATCGGCATCAAGTAGGGGCGGTCGAAAGCGCGGGAAAGGAGAGGGGCATGATCGACGGCGTCAAGGTCAAGACACTCAAGGTCATCCCGGACGAACGGGGGCGGCTCATGGAGATCCTGCGCCGGGACGACGAGCTGTTCGGCGCTTTCGGCCAGGTCTATGCGACGACGACGCTGCCGGGGGTCGTCAAGGCCTGGCATAAACACGAGAAGCAGACGGACAACGTTGCCTGCGTCGCGGGCATGATCAAGCTGGCCCTCTTCGACGGCCGGGAGGGATCGCCCAGCCAGGGCGAGCTCTCCCAATTCTACCTGGGCGTCCATCGCCCCATCCTCGTCCAGATCCCGGCCGGGGTCTGGCACGGCTGGATGTGCGTCAGCCCGGAGGAGGCCGTCGTCGTCAACGTTCCGACCGAGCCCTACAACCCCGATCATCCCGACGAGCAGCGGCTGGATCCCCACGACAGTCTCATACCCTACGATTGGAGGCGGAAGGATGGCTGAGGCCGAGGGCCGCCCGCTGCGCCCCGAGCGCGGCCCGGACGGACGCGTCCTTCTCGTCACGGGCGGAGCCGGGTTCATCGGGAGCAATCTCGTCCGGTGGCTCCTGGCCCGCTATCCGGAGGTCAGGATCATCAACCTCGACAAGCTGACCTACGCCGGCAACCTCGAGAACCTCCGGGACGTCGAGGCGAATCCCCGCTACGAGTTTATCCGCGGCGACATCCGGGACAGGGATCTCGTCCGGACGATCCTCCCCCGCGTCTGGGGGGTCGTCCACTTGGCCGCCGAGACCCACGTCGACCGGTCCATCCTCGACGCCGGCGAATTCGTCCTGACCGACGTCTACGGAAGCTTCGTCCTGTTTGAAGCCCTGCGCCTGGCCCCCCAAGTCGAGGCCTTCATCCACGTCTCGACCGACGAGGTCTACGGGAGCCGGGAGGAAGGCTTTTTCTCGGAAGAGGATCCGCTCGAGCCCTCCTCGCCCTACTCGGCCAGCAAGGCCGGCGCCGACCGGCTGGCCCGCGCCTACAACATCACCTATGGTTTGCCCATCGTCATCCTCAGGCCGAGCAATAACTACGGCCCCTTCCAGTATCCGGAAAAGTTCATCCCCCTGTTCACGACCCACGCGCTCGAAGGCCGGACCCTGCCCCTTTACGGGGACGGCCGCCAGGTCAGGGATTGGCTCCACGTCGAGGACCACTGCCGGGCGATCGACCTTGTCCTGCGGCGCGGCCTCCCGGGCGAGGTCTTCAACGTCGCCGCCAACAACGAAGTCCCCAACATCGAGGTCGCCCGCCGGATCGTGAACCAGCTCGGACGGCCCGAGAGCCTGATCAAAACCGTCCCGGACCGGCCCGGCCATGACCGGCGCTATGCCATCGACTGCCGCCGGATACACGAGCTGGGCTGGCGGCCCGAGGTTTCATTCGAGGAGGGGTTGGCCGCGACCGTCCGCTGGTACGAGGCCCATCCGGCCTGGTGGAAGGCCATCAAGGAGAAGAGCGGAGAGTTCAAGTCTTTCTACGACACGTACTACAAGGACCGTCGCTGACTCCGGACGGAATGAAGGAGGTTGAATGAAAGTCCTGATCACCGGCATCACGGGTTTCGCCGGAAGCCATCTCGCGGAGTATATCCTGGCCGAGCACCCCGGCGTCGAGGTCTTCGGCCTCGTCCGCTGGAGAAGCCGGATGGAGAATATCCAGGGCATTCTTGATAAGATCGTTCTCAAAGAGGGCGATCTCAAGGATTTCGTTTCTCTGAGGGCGGTCCTGGACCAGGTCAAGCCCGATCGGATCTTCCACCTGGCCGCTCAGAGTTTCGTCCCCACCTCCTGGAAGCTCCCCGCCGAGACCTTCGCCATCACCGCGATGGGCGAGATCCATCTGTTCGAGGCCGCCCTGTCCCTCAAACTCCAGCCCCGCATCCAGATCGCCGGCTCGAGCGAGGAATACGGCCTGGTCTACCCCGACGAGGTCCCGATGAAGGAGACCAATCCGCTCCGTCCGCTCAGCCCCTACGCGGTCAGCAAGGTGGCCCAGGACCTCCTTGCCTACCAGTACTTCAAGAGTTACGGCCTGCACACCATCCGGACACGGGGCTTCAACCACACCGGACCTCGGCGGGGCGATGTGTTCGTGACTTCGAACTTCGCCAAACAGGTCGCCGAGATCGAAAAGGGGAAAAGGGAGCCCGTCGTCCGGGTCGGAAACCTCGAGGCCAAGCGCGATTTCTCCGACGTCCGCGACATCGTCCGCGCCTACTGGTTGGCCGTTGAGAAAGGCGAACCGGGCGACGTCTATAATATCGGAATGGGCCGGGCCTTCGCCATGAAGGAGGTTCTGGATACGATCCTCGCCCTGAGCAAGGTCAAGGTTCGGGTCGAAGTCGATCCCGAGCGGCTCCGGCCGTCCGACGTCCCGATCCTTCTCGCCGACTGCGGCAAATTCCGCAAGATGACCGGCTGGGAAGCGCGGATTCCCTTCGAGAAGACGATGGCCGATCTCCTCGATTACTGGAGGGCCCGGGTTTAGCCCGGGCCGGGTGACCGGGCCGGAGAAAGCCGTGGAGGGGACCAAACGGGCCTTCGTGACGGGCCTGACGGGGTTCGTCGGCCGCCACCTGCGCGCCCTCCTCGAGAGCGAGGGATGGGAGGTCCTGGGAACGTCCTACCCTGAGCGGCCCCACGCTGCGGATAAGGTCTTCGTCCTCGACCTGCGCTCCGAGTCCGAGGTTCACCGGCTCGTCAAGGACGTCCGGCCCCGCCGCGTCTTCCATCTGGCGGCGCTCTCCAACGTCCAGCAGTCCTGGCTGAAACGGACGGAAGCGCTCGAGACGAACTTCATGGGGACTTACCACCTCCTGGAAGCGGTCCGGCGCGAGGCGCCGGAGGCGAGGGTTCTCGTCGTCAGCTCCTCCGACGTCTACGGGCTCCATGGCCTCAGGGACGCCAGGCTCCGCGAGGACCACCCGACCCAGGCCGTCAGCCCCTACGCCGCCACGAAAATCTGCGCCGAGATCCTGGCCGGCTTCTATTCCAGGATCGAACGGCTGGACGCGGTCATCGCCAGGCCCTTCCCCCATACCGGCCCCGGCCAGACTCCGGATTTCGTCTGTTCGGACTGGGCCTCCCAAATCGCCCGGATCGAGCGGGACGGGGCGCCGGCCGTGATCAAAGTCGGGAACATCGAGGTCGAACGGGACTTCCTGGACGTCCGCGACATCGTCCGCGCTTACCAGGGGCTCCTCGACAAGGGGCGGGCGGGCGAGATCTACAACGTCGCCTCCGGACATGCCGTTTCGCTGCGCTGGATCCTCGAGAGCCTGCTGGCCCTGTCGGGACGGCCGATTACAATCGAGCCGGACCCGGCCAAGTTCCGAAAGGCCGACATACCTTCCTTGGCGGGCGACAACGAAAAAATCCGGAAAGAGACGGGTTGGGAGCCTCGTATTCCGCTGGGGCGGACGCTGCGCGATCTCCTCGAGGACCGGCGGGCCCGGTCCTGAAAACGATCTCTCCGATTCAGCTCTTTTTCACCCTCTCCGGCCGCAGTCCGATCTCGCCCTTTTGCGCCAGGCGGGCCAGGAAGAAGATCAGGCTCTCCTTGGAAATTTTCAGCCGCGCCGCCAGTTGATCAAGGTCGGAGGACGCCCCCCCGTCCAGCAAGCCCAGCAACTCCTCGTCCATCTGCCGCGCCCATTCCTCGAACAGGGTCCGGATTTCGGGCGTTGCGAAGACGGCCGTCTCGCGGCTCTGGCCCATGGTCGCCATCATTTTTTTGCACATATCCATGGGATTGAATCCGCCGTCCTCTTCCTTTCCGCCCATCATGAATCCCATCATGCGCATCATGGGGTTGGGCATGTCCTCCCCGGCGCCGCCGCCGGCCATGCGCGTCATCATCTCCTTCATCATGTCCCGTTTGTCCTCGTCCGATATGCCGGCGAAGAATTTCTCCATCATTTCGCTCATCATCGCCTTCTTCTCGTCCGTAGACATCCTGCTCATCATGCTTTCCATGAATTTTTCTTTCATGCCCATGGGGGTCCTCCTTGTGGGGCGTTTTACGCGGCTTTTCTCCCGACATAGATGCCGTACCCGAAATAGTCGTCATGGCCCGCGACGAAGCGGTCGATTTCCCGCATTCTCTCCCGGATTTTCGGGTTGAACAGCTGTTTGAAAAAGATGCCGAGGGCTCGGCGCAGTCCCAGCTCCCGCGGCGTGCAGGGGCAAGCCATGTCGTGAAGCCGGGAGTCGACCTCGGTCAAACCGTCCTGAAATATCATCCGCCTCCAGCCGTCGAACGTCAACACATTGCTGAAATAGGCGCAGATAGGCTCGGCCTCCCTGAAAAATTCGGGATGCGGTTGGCGCTTCCAGGTCAATTCTAAAATGCCGACCAGGCCGCCGGGTCGGACCACCCTCGCCGCTTCCCGAAGAGCCTTGTCCCGGTCGGCGACCATGATGAGAACGGCTTGGGAAAGAACCGTGTCGAACCTGTTCGTGACGTAAGGAAGCCGTTCGGCATCGGCGGATTCGAAACGGGTCATGCCTTCCAGCCCCCTTTTTTTGGCGGCAGCCTGCGCCTCCCGCAACAGGCGGTCATCCAGGTCCACCCCCGTCACGGCGCATCCGCACTTTTCGGCGAAATAGAGGGCATTTGTCCCTCGGCCGCAGGCCACATCCAAAACATCCGCTCCCCGGGCGACTTTGCATAAACGGATCATCTCATCGTTGGCCCGCAGTCCTCCGGGGTGGAGGATGGGCAGCCCGATCACATTGGCCATGAAATCGAAGGTGTCGCAGGCGGCCACGTCTTTCGGGCCGATGGCCGCTGCGACCGTTCTCGGTTCTCTCATGTTATTGCCTCCGAGCGGATGATCCCATATCCCGTTTCATGCGGAGGACCCGCTTAATCCTCGGTAAACCTCCGCCACCAGGGCGGGCAGCAGAACATGGGCCTTTCCGATTTCAAATTCTCGACGGCCAGGGCCAGTTCCTGGAAAATCCCCAGCGCGTCCAGGAGACGCCTATTTTTTACGGCGTAGTAGATAAAAGGCCCTTTGCGGCGCGTCTCCAGCACCTGTTTGTCGCGCAGGACGCGCAGGTGATGCGACACCAACGGTTGGGAAAGGCTGGTCGCCGAGACAATCTCATTGACCGAACGCTCGCCGGAGCCTATGAAACGAATGATACGCAGCCGGTTGGCGTCGCCCAGCGTCTGGAACAACAACTGCATTTTCAGGGCTTCGTCCATTTTAACGACCATTAAATAAACCTTCGTTCATATAAACAAGCACTTATATAGTGGGATTATTTAGTGTTTTTGTCAACCCCTCGACACTTCTATGATGGCGAAACGCAAGCCCCCCGCGGCTTTTCTTTTTTCTTCATCTTCTTTCCTTCTTATGGCTGCCTCGGTTTCTTGAACCACCCTTCTATCCGCGCCTCTGAGCGCACTGTA
>JALHUR010000269.1 GCA_022867325.1 Candidatus Aminicenantota bacterium
GGTCGCGAACCTGATCAAGCTACTGAAAACCGCGGAGGTGCAGAAGACGTCGGAATACAGGATCCGGAGAGTCATGAAGTCGGACCTGGTCGTGATCGACGAGATCGGATACACGCCCATCGAGAAACGCGAGGCGAACCTGTTCTTCAACATGATCAGCGAGCTGTACGAAAAGGCCTCCCTGATCGTGACGTCCAACAAGAGTTTCGAGTCCTGGGCGGAGATGATGGGCGACAGCGTGATGACGACGGCGCTCCTGGACCGGCTTCTGCATCATGCCCGGGTCTTCAACTTGGACGGCGAGTCCTATCGCATCAAGAAATCAAGAAAGGAGGCATGAATCATTCCGATGAGCCCTGGGAAATCTGTTTACCGTGAGGGTGGGAAATATCCTTACCGTGTCCATGGGAAAAGTCCTTACCGCAGGGGTAGAAAAGTCCTTGACATTTACAGCGGTTCACCAGCCGGATCTTGCCGCCGTTCATGAGGCGCGTGCCGAGCGTAGACGCGCTTATCCCCGCGCTCTATCTGAGGGGGATCTCGACGGGCGACTTTGCGGAGGCGCTGGAGGCGATCCTTGGGCCGAACGCGTCGGGGCTGTCAGCGACGAACATCGTCCGGTTGAAGGAGGGGTGGAAGGCCGACTACGAGGCCTGGGCGGCCCGGGACCTGAGCGGGAAGCGCTATGTTTACTGGTGGGCGGACGGGATTTACTTCAACGTCCGGCTGGATCCGGAGCGACCCTGTATGTTGGTCATAATGGGGACGTTGGAGGACGGGACGAAAGAGCTGGTGGCCGTCTGGGACGGGATTCGAGAAAGCACGGAATCGTGGCGGGAAGTCTTGCGGGACCTCAAGGCCCGGGGTTTGGCCGAAGCGCCCATGCTCGCCGTCGGCGACGGAGCGCTGGGGTTCTGGGCGGCCCTGGCGGAAGAGTGCCCCGGGGTTCGAGTCCAGCGCTGCTGGGTTCACAAGACGGCCAACGTGCTCGACAAGCTCCCCAAGAGCGTTCAGCCCTACGCCAAGAAGCTCATCCACGAGATGTATTTGTCCCCGACGAAAGAGAAGGCCCTGGCTGCCTACGTTCGGTTTCTTTCGGAATATGAAGCGAAGTATCCGAAGGCGACGGACTGCCTGCGCAAGGATGAGGACGTCCTGTTCACGTTCTACGACTTTCCGGCGGAACACTGGAGGCACATCCGGACGACGAACCCCATCGAATCGGCGTTCGCCACGGTGTGTCATCGGCATCGGCAGACGAAAAGCCGCGGTTCGCGCTTGGCGACATTGACCATGGTGTTCAAGTTGGCCCTCGAGGCCGAGCGTCATTGGCGGAAGCTCAATGGATCGCAGATCCTGGCCGATGTCATCCGGGGCGTACGATTCGTCGACGGCGTGATGAAGAAGGCGGCCTAAAAATGGAACAGCAGGATGCGCTTAAATATTTTTCATACACAACTCTTGACAATATTTCAGTCATAGTGCTAATCGTATTAAGCAGTCTGCTTATAGGCTCGTAGGCAAAAAGGAGTACCCATGTCAATTTGGTACCCAACAAGCGGGATCACTTATTCGCAATATCTCCAGGCCCGGTCTCTGGTCAGTGATGTAAGCGACCAGGTCAAGGTTTCCGGGACCTCGCTCGAGAAGAGGATATCGCATGAAACAGAAAACCTTATCGCAAATAATGAACAGCTTCGGGCCACATTCAAAAACGGCTTTGATTCTTTGAACCATACTCTCGACTGGGGGCTAGGCAGACTTGAAGATGGCATGCTTGCCGTAGGCGCGTCAATCGACTCACTCGGGGCTAATTTCGAATATAGCATAGGGCTTTTAATAGAAAGGATTGATGTAAACAACAAGCAGCTCTCTTCCCTGCTAACCAAAGTCGATGCGATTCAAAAAGTGATCGAAAGTCCAACCCTTACGAGAGCCCGTGAATACTACCTAATAGGTTGCGAGAGACTGGCCAAAAGACTCCTTGATAAATCTTTAGAAGCCTTCTTGGAAGCCGAAAAACTCAACGATACCGACTTCTTTATTCAATTTCGAATCGGAAAACTCTACCTTTATGGAATAGATGCGGATGATAACGTCCTAGACCTGGAAAAGGCCCGGCTTCACCTCCTTAAAGCATCAAGATACGCCGAGGCAGAAATAGACGTAGATCCAATGTTTGGGAAATATGCAGCAGAGGCGCTATTGCACGCCTCCATTTCTAATTACGCGAGACTTGGGAATCCGGAGGTCGGCCAGGACAAGGCTCTTCGATCTACCCTCCTTCAGGATGCGCTTGACCTCGCGTCTAAGGCAATTAAAATCAACCCCGACTTAGCTGAGGCTTGGTATCACCAGGCGAAGTACCTTGCCCTCTTTGACAAGCCGCAGAATTCGATTTTAAGCCTTGAAGGGGCTATCGTTCTGGATCGCAACTACACCGTCAAGTCGGAGGTTGATCATGTTTTTGATAAAGTACGGCCTCTCGTGCATGATTTGTTTAAAAAACTTTATGAGAACAAGAAGGTTGATTGCCATCTAAAACGGCAACAAGCGGCAAAACTCATCAGCGAGCTGGAAGAATGGAAGCTCGAAAAAGATTCGCAATATTCTGACGATTTTAGAGGGCTTATTGCAGAGATGACAGAAGCTGTCAATTATCTCAATGCAGATACATATTATGGGTATCTTGATGCTGAATCGATATTAAATAAGATCACGATTGAAGCTCCGCGGCTAAAAGAGCAGAGGAAAGAAGAGCTCCGCTCGCGAATTGAAGCACTCCTTGGTTCCTCTAAGGAAGAAAGTCCGCAGGACGAACCGGCTTGCGATGATATTCGTAACGGACTTGAAGAATTAGACGGCCTCTACAAGAGTGTGCAGAAATTAATAGCTACGGATACTTTTATTTCTTATGTCAATGCCGAGGAGATAGCCCATACAGCTCTGCAAAAGGCGAAGGCGCTGAATAGGCTACAGATTGAGGAACAAAAAAACAGGAGAGATCAGGAAATAGAGGAAGAACGGTTGGAAGCGCTGAAACAAAGGCGGAGGGAATGGTCAGTCCAATATGCAAAGAGCCTGGCCGTGAGTTTTGCTGTCTTTGGCGGAATCATCGGCACAATCAACTGTATTGTACAAGGAATACAGCGTCACGAAGGGGGCCTAGGAATGTTTTCAGGAGCGTTGTTGGGTGCGATTATAGGCGCGATAATCGGTGCCATCTATGGACAGCTAAAACATTAGATTAAGCGAGATGATAGCAAAGGCCTAACGACTTACTAATCTTCTCATTATTATATAGACATCAGGCGGCATAGGCGGTCGTCGGGGATTGGAAAAAAGATTTGATTCGGTCGGGAGATTTCTGAAGAGATCGCAGATGGGCCAACACGTCCTTTTTCATCTGACGGCGGCAAAAAATAAAGCCGCAGACGCTTCGAGTTCCGAGCCGCAAACTTCCGGACTTTTTTCGCCTTGTGCGTCGGGTGCCCGTCTACGATCAAGAAGATCGGATGTTCGGCCTTCACCAACAACCGCTTCAAAAACTCGATGAACACCCCTGCGTTGACCCGTCCCTGGACGCCCATAAACCGGAAAAGACCTTGTCCGTTCACCGCCGAAACCAGGTTGAGTCCGAATCGCGCCCCTGTACTCGACACGATCGGCGTCCGACCCCGCGGCGCCCAAGTCGTCCCCGCATGAGCATCCGACCGCACCCCCGCCTCGTCTCCAAACCAGATTTCTGCCTGGAGACGCTTGGCCTCCCGGCGAATGACAGGGTACTGTTCATTCAACCACCGTTCCACCACCACCGGATTTTGCTGATACGCCCGCCACAGCGGCCTCTGCGCTGTCAGCCCCAGTTGATTCAACAGCCGGCAGACCGAGGCCCGGCTCAGGCTAATTCCCCATCGTCTCCGAATCAAAACCCGGACCATCTTGCTCGTCCACAGGGCGAACTCAAACTTGTACTGCCGGGGATCCCCCAGGGTGATCACCCCGTAGATCCAGGCCAGGGCCGGCCCGCGAAGCTTGGGCTTACGGCCCCCACGTTTCCGAGCGTCGAGTTGTCCCCAGCCTCCGTGCCGGTAGAGCGCCAGCCAGCCGTACATCGTCGCCCGACTGATGCCCAGCACCCGGATGACGTCCTCGGGCGATTCGCCGGCCTGAACCGCGGCAACCCCGCGACGGCGCAACTCGGTCAGTTGATCGTGCTTCAATCGTCTTGCGTCGGTCTTTTTCATACTTCAAAGTCTATCACATCATCAGCAGAATGTCAAGATAATTATGAGAAGGTTAATAAATGCCCCGGACGTAAGTCCGAGGTTGTTTACGCGTGCCCGGCATGGGCATCGACTTGGGGGTGCAAGTCCCCTGCA
>JALHUR010000270.1 GCA_022867325.1 Candidatus Aminicenantota bacterium
CCGCGCTTTAAGCCGTACAATCGCGGCGGTCGGATAAAGCTAATCGAAGCCGCGCTTGTGTTTATAGACGTCCTTCAAATATGTCGCCACCCGCCGCCCGAAGGCTTTTTCGGCCTGACGGCGCGCCCTGACATCCTGTTTCAAGGCCAGAAACCTCAGCTCCCGGCGCAGCTTGAAGAAGCCCTCCAATCGCCCGGCGTCGAGAGCGCCGTCCGCGGCAGCCGCCCTCACCGCGCAGCCCGGCTCGTTTTCGTGGCTGCAGTCGGCGAACCGGCAGCGAGCCGCCAGCTCCTCGATGTCGTCGAAGGACCGGCCCAGGCTCTCGTCGTCCGCCCAGAGCTGAAGCTCGCGCATCCCGGGGGTATCGATGAGCAGCGCCCCGCCCGGAAGCGCGACGAGCTCGCGAGCCGTCGTCGTGTGCCGGCCCCGGCCGTCGACGTCGATGATCGGCGCGGTCGGAAATCGTTCCTCTCCGAGGAGGCGGTTGATCAGCGTCGACTTGCCCACGCCCGAAGACCCCAGGAGGGCCACCGTCTTCCGCGGAACGAGGTAAGGTTGAAGGGCGTCAAGGCGGCCTCCGGCCAGCGCGCTCGTCGTCACGACCGGCGTCCCCGGCGCGATTTTTTCCACCTCGAGGATGACGTCCTCCAGGTCGTCCCGCAGGTCGGCTTTGTTGAGCACGACGACCGGAGAGGCTCCTCCGTCCCAAGCGGTCGTCAGATAGCGCTCGATGCGCCGCGGGCTGAAGTCGCCGTCGAGCCCGCTGACGAGAAACACGGTGTCGATATTGGCCGCCACGACCTGGGCTTCGACAACATCCCCCGCCACCTTGCGTCGGAAGGCGCTGCGTCGCGGGAGGACGCCCTGGATCAGCGCCGGACCGGCGCCGCCCGGTTCCACGACTACCCAATCGCCGACAACGGGGTAATCGGCACGCCCGGACGCGAGATGACGGAATCGGCCCGAGACTTCTCCCGCCCATTCTCCCCCTGGGCCGGCCAGGATAGACCGGTCCCGATGCTGCTTAACGACCCGGGCCGGGACAAGGCCCCGCTCGGCGTGGAGCCCAAAATGGGCCGCAAAATAGTCATCCCATCCGAAATCTATCAAGTCCATCGCTATTTTTCTCCCTCATGTGTCTCGATTCTCTTAGGCCAACGAGGATAGGCCGGCGCCGGATTCCGCGCGACCGGGATACAGACCGGAAGAGTGGGTTCGCTCCCAGGGGGGACGTCGCTGCCGATGGATTAAGGCTTAGCCGCCGTGGACTTCAGACTCGAGGGCCGATGCGCCGGGCATCGCCCGGTCTCGAGTATATTACGGGCCACCCGTTCTTGGCAAGTGCGCGGCTTTCAAAGAAAAAACGCCGAAATGGGGAGCGGGAATCGCAGCCTGGCGGCGAATACGAGTTGGAGTCCCGATTCAGCCGCCGACGAGGAAGGGCAGAATGGCGACGGAATCGCCTTCGGCGAGCGGCGTCCCGAGCCCTTGCAGCGACAGGACGTTCATGCCGCCCTTCATGACGATGACCTGGGGATTGATCGACCCGTCCGGCTTGAAAACGTCGTTGCGCCGCTCGGGCGTATCGCAGAGGAGGTTAAGAAGATCCTCGATCCGGGCCGGATCGGCGAGCTCGACGTCCTTCTCCTTCGCGCCGAAGCGCGTCCTCAAGTGGGCCAAAAACCTGACGCGGACCGTCACTTCGGTCTCTCCGCGCCCTCCGCTCCCCTAGTCCCGCAAACCGGGCAGTCCGGATTCCGCTTGACCTCGATCTCGTCCCAAGAGGCCGACCGGCCGTCCCAGAAGAGGAGCCGACCCGCCGCCGGGGTCTCGATCCCGGCCAGGAGCTTGACGACCTCCCCGGCCTGGATCGAGCCGATGACGCCGCAAGTCGCCCCGAGGATCGGAAAACCGGAACGGGCCGGGACCGGAGGGAATACGCATTTGAGGCAGGCCGTCTTTCCGGGAAGGACGGTCATGACCTGGCCGCTCATTTCAATAACGGCGCCGTGGACGAACGGAATCCACATCCCGACCGCCGCCTCATTGAGGACAAACCTTGTCTCGAAGTTATCCAGGGCGTCCACGGCGACGTCGCAGCCCTTGAGGAGGTCGCGGGCATTGGCGGACTCGATCCGTCCCTGGACGGCCTCGATCCGGACGTAAGGGTTCAGGTTCCGGACCCGCAGCCCGGCCCGGACGGCTTTGGGCTTCCCCTCATCGAGCTCCGTGTAGAGGATCTGGCGGTTGAGGTTGTCCAGCCTGACGACATCCTGGTCGTAGATCCGGATGGTACCGACGCCGTCGGCCGCCAAGTAGGTCAGGATCGAGGAGCCCAGCCCGCCGGCGCCCGCCACGAACACGGTCGCCGCCTTGAGACGCTCCTGGCCGCCGGGTCCGAGGACCTCGGCCTGGCGCCGGTAGCGCTCCCTTTCCTTCGCCGTGAGCTCGACCTTGTCCTTCATCGGCTCCTCTCCTTGAGAACGCGCCCGACGAGGTCCGCCTCGTCGAAGCGGAGGACCTCGACCACGTTCATTCCTTTAACCCTCTCCAGGACGTCGCCGGCCAGGGATTCCCGCACGACGAGGAGAGCGAACCGGCAGGGATCGGCGAGGATCGGAGCAAGCTCCGGCCAGACGCCCCGTCCTTGGAGCTCGGCCGGCCCGACCTCGTCCACGACCAGGCAATCCTCGGCCGCGCTCCTCTTCAGGATTTCGCGAGCCCTGGCCAATCCCTCCGGAATAAACCTGAAGGAACCGACCTTGGAGACCCCTCGATCCCCGTCATCGGCGGATTGTCTCTTCAAGAAAGACATGACCTCGCCCGTTTCGATGACCTCGAGATCATAGCCGGCGATCCCGTCGGCCCCGTTGACGCTCGGGCTCAAATACCCGGACACGGGAATTTGCATCGATACGAGCCTCTCGACGAGCACCCTGACCCGGGTCGTCTTCCCGGCGTGCAGCGGCCCTTCTATTATTATAACCAATCTACTATCGCTTTGAATCCCTCGAAGGCGGGACGAGGGTCATGAGCGGAGAATGCCTTCGAACCATCCCTCCCCGAACCCACCTAACGGACGACGATCTGGGCGTCCTGGGTTTCGAAGATGATCGGCTTCCCGGAGGGCGAGTTGGCCGTGACCCCGGTCAGCGAGACGACCGCCTCGCCCGGCGCGACCGCCTCGAAGACCAGGACGGCCATGTTCCCGGCCCCCCGCACTCCCCGGGCCGGGTCGGGGCTCGAAAAGCCCATGGTGCAGGAGCCCGAAGCGTTGTCGAAGTTCGAGAGGAAAGGCGTTTTCTGGCCGAGCTGGGTCACCAGGCCGCCCTGCTCGATGCTCTTGATGATCACGATGCTAGAGTCGTAGCCGATGTTGACGGCCAGGGTCCCGATCTCCTGCTCGGCCATGAGGTTGACGCTGATCCGGAACTCGCGTTTCAGGGGAACCTCGAAGTTGGGAGGGTTGAGGAAGATCTGGTTCTGGCCCGCCTGGGCCTCCTCCTCCGCCGTGGGCGCGCCCGGCTCGCGGAGCCGATCGGGCACTTGGCCCTCCGCATATTCCTCGGGCACAAACTCGGCCTCGCCGCCGCCGCCCAGCCCTTCAAGCTCGACCCAGAGGGGTTTCATGTCCTCGTCTCCGATCGGGATGGATCGGATGATGTGGGGCGTGATGGTCAGGATGACGTCCGTCTGCTCGATCGCCGTTGTCGTACTGCCGAACAGGCGGCCCAAGATCGGAATCTTGGCCAGGTAGGGCAATCCCTTGATGGACGTCCTCTCCTCGTCCCGGAGCAGGCCGGCCAGGAGGTTGGTCTCGCCGTCCTTGAGGCGAAGCGTATTTTTGATCTCGCGGGTGTTGATGATCGGAATGTCGGCATAGCCCGTCCCGGCCAGCGAGGTGATCTTAAGGTCGAGCTCGATCGTGACCTCCTTCTCCATGTGGACGTGGGGCTTGATCTTGATATCGATCCCGACGTCCTGGTAGTCGAAGCTGGTCAAGGGCTGGGAGCTGACGCCGCCGGCCGCGATCGGCTGGAAGGTCGTCTTGACGATCGGGACCTTCTGGCCGACGACGTATTTCATCTCCTCCTCGCCGATGCCTCGCAAGCGGGGCTGGGCGATGATTTTGGTGTCGGCGTCCGTTTCCAAGAAATGGAGGACGGCCGAGGGAACGCTGATGTCGAGATTCGTCAGATTGGTCGGCTTGAAATTCTTGATCTTGGACCAGCCGGCGCTCTCGGCCGAAGCCTCGCCTTCGTTGTAGCGGACGCTGGCATAGCCCTGGGAGAGCTCGATCCCGAGCTTGTTGAGGTTGACCCGGGAAACTTCGAGGATTTCGAGGTCAATCAGGACCTCGGGCCTGGCCTTGTCCCAGGCCCGGATCAATTTTTCGGCCAGCTGGATGACGGCCGGCGTATCCCGGATGGTCAGGGAATTGAGCGTCTTGTCGGCGATGATGTTGGGAGACTTGTAGCTCGTGCGGAGCATGGCCAGCAGGCCGTTCTGGATGTCCTGGGCGACGACGTTGGAGAGGTAGAAGGTCCTGATGGCGTTGACTTCGTACTGGAGCCTCTTCATCGGGTTGTCGGGGACGACGATCAAGGTCCGGGCATCGATGACCCGGGAGAAATTCCGCGAGGCCGTGCACAGGTAGTTCACGGCCTCCTCGAAAGTCCGGCCGCTGAGGTCGACCGTCTGAGGCATGTCCTTGTACGTCTCGTCGTAGACGATGCTGATCCCGGCGGACTTGCCCAAGGCCTGGAAAATATCCTTGGTCTGGGCCTCCGTGAATTTGAGGTCGAGCTTGTCCGGTCCGACCGCGAGCTTGACCGGGGGAGCCCAGACATCGACCGCCGGCGTTCCGGCCGGGGCCGGCTCGGCCGTGAGCGCCTTGAGCTCGGCGATGACCGTATTGTTGGCCGGGTCGTAAAAAAGGGCTTTTTTATATTCGTCGACCGCCTCGGCCTTCTTATCCTGGGCCGCCAGCGTCCGCGCCGTCCGGAGATGAGCCAGGGAGGCCTGGATCTTGGCCCTGACCAGGGCGACCCGGTAGACGGGCTCCCGGGGATTCTCGAGGGACGCCCGCTCGTAATGGGCGATGGCCGCGTCCCAATCCCTGCTGAGCTCGGCCTGGACTCCCAGCCGGTAGCTCGTCGTCAGAGCCGTGCACCCCCAGAGTCCGAGGAGGACGACCGTCACAAACGCCGCTTTTCTCATTCCTCATCTCCTTCCAGTGGAAACGTCATCTTAACTCCGTCGGACCCGTTGACTTCGATATTCTTGGGGGTAATCGAGCCGACCTTGTACCCGTCGCTCACCATGTCCCCGGTTTGAACGGCCAGGGCTAGCCCCTGGACGAGGACAAGGCCGATGACGGCCTTCGGAGTCTTCACAAACCCGATGTACCTGAGGCTCAGGGAAGGGAGGGCCCCGTTGGCGGCGGCCGTCGGCGTCCGGGAACCCTCCTTGATGCGCGATCCGGCGACCGGAATCGTCCCGGGTGCGGCCGCGACGGACGCCGCTTCCGAGCCATCCTCCTCGGCGCTGGGAGAGAAGATGCCGCGCTTGGGCGGCATGAGCTCCTTGGCCGGCTTTGATAGGAGGTCCATCCGGACCATGCTCTTGGGCCTGGTTTCGGCGGGTTCGCCGGCGGCGGGCTTTTCTTGGACGGCCGCGACGGCCAGGGCCGCGGCGGCCGACGCGATGACGATCAGACCGATCCTAGTTGCGCGCATTGTACCCCGTCATCGTAATGGTAAGCTCCAAGGTCTGCCCCTTATCGGGGGTCTTGTGAAAATCGAGCCGTTCCAAGAAAAGGAACTTGGGGAACCGCTCCAGGTCGTCGAGGAGCCGCTTGAGCATGAAATAGGAGCAAGAGCAGTTGAAGGTGACGCCGACCCGCTGGGAGTTGTCGCCGCGGACCTCGTCGTAGGTGTAGGTGCGCTGAGTGGGCTCAATGGCCGCCCCGCCAAGGATCTCATCGACGTCGGCGATGAAAGGGAGTATCCCGTCCGCCTCCTGGTAATACCAGGTCTGCCGGACCTCCCTGATGTCACGGAGGCCCTGCTCCCACATGAACCTCTCCTCTTTCTTCTTTCCGCGTTCGGCGTCGATCTTCCGGTAGGACTCCTGTCGCTTGGCGAGCGCCTGTTCCGCCCGGCCCAGGCCCGGGGTTTCGATGAC
>JALHUR010000271.1 GCA_022867325.1 Candidatus Aminicenantota bacterium
AAAGTCAAGGTTCAGACCGCGAATGTCCGGTCGGAGCCGGATACATCCGCGTCGGTCGTCGCCCAGCTCAAGGTCGGGGCCCTGATCGAGGCCACCTCCAAGGTCGACTCCTGGTATGAGGTCTCCGTCGCGGGCAAGAGCGGCGAGGAGATCGTCGGCTACATCCACTCCAGCGTCGTCGATGTCGTGAGCGGTGAAACCCCCGCCCCCCAAGAGACACGGCCCGCTCGGACGGAACTAGCTCCTCCGGTATCCAAACCCGCTCCGAGCTACGCCCGGGCCGCCGCGCCGTCCGGCGCCAAGAACTTTAAGATCATGGCCGGGCTGGCCCTGGCCAATCAGCGGCTGGACAGCGATACCCAGAAAGCCATCGACACCTACGACATGAGCAAAGGGAGTTTGATGGGATTCGGGGCCGGCCTCGGCTACGAATTCAGCCTCTCCCAGAACCTGTTCCTCGAACTGAACGCCTGTTTTCTCCCGGGCGGGATGAAGGTTACCGGCAAATACTTGGACTCGGAGGTCAAAGTCACGGCCCACGGGACCGCCGTCGTCCTCGGCCTGCTCGGAAAGTTCAAGCTGATGCCGGACGGGGCCACGCCCTATGCCATGGTCGGAGCCAGCGTCGGATACGTCTTGTCCATGAAGGTCAAGACGGAGATCGGCAAGGAAACGGACGAAGAGGACAGCCTCAAGGATACCAACCGGGTGTACTACGGCATCAACCTGGGAGCCGGGTTCGAGTATCCGATGGGCGGCCTGACCTTGGTTGCCGAGGCCAACTACCTGCTCGGCCTCAGCAACATGGCCAAGAAGCCCGCGGAGGTCGAGGACAAGGCTTGGAAGAGCTACGCCAAGCCCACCACCATAACCTTAATGATCGGGATCAAGCTTTAAGAACCGACAGCGGAAGAGACAGAGCGCGCGGTCAGGGGTGAGGGCTCGGGGCCTTCACCCCTTTTCCCTCATCTTTCCCTTGAATTTTTCCCCGTTTTTTGGTATGTTATCGCATCGTTCCGGCAAAACCGACCAAGGAGACAGATCCCTTTGAGAAATTACGGCGACGTCGACAGCAAGTTCCGTTTCGTCATCCTGGCCGCCATGAGGGCCAAGCAGCTTCTCAAGGGCGCCAAGCCCAAGGTTAAAACGCGGTCCCGCAACCCGATCCGGATCGCCCAGCTGGAGCTCCAGGCCGGCCTCATCGACTACAACATCGTCACCGACCTCAAGGAAGAAGTCCCCGAGGTCGAAGAACAGGTCTTTCTCGGAGACGACCTGGGCGGGGACGGCGACGTAGCCGACGCCGCGGGCGGACTCGACGAGGACGAGGACAAAGAGGAGGACAAAGAGGGGGAGTCGGACAAAGGGGAGAAGGACGAGGAAGGCGCCGAGGACGACAAGGACGAATCCGACGAAGTGGTCGCCGGGAAAGAGAAAGAAGAAGAGGTTTAATCCCCTTCGCGGGATTCCACGGACGTAAGTCCGTGGAGCTTCAGTCCGCGCCGGCGGTTCCTCCCGCCAGAAGCTCGATATAATCCGACTTGATGAAGGCGTCGGAGCCGTATCCCAAAGCCTTAGCCCACTTGACGATATCGCTCCGCTTCCCCTCCATCTCCATGAAATGCCCGATGCTGAGCTCATCAAGGCAAATCTTGGCGCGGCCGAGCCTGTACACGGTCCTGAACTTGTGATAGCGGACGGACGGCCGGAGGCCGAGGGATTTGAGGATCTTGCGGAGGGCGCCGGCCGACCGGACCTCGGTCTCCTGCTCCTCCCTGATCTTGAACCTGCGCGACCGTTGGGGCTGTCCCTTGAAGGTCAGGAAGCATTTCTTCCCGACGACCCTGACTCGGAGCGCCTCGCGCCGCCGCCGCAGCGCCCCCGACGGGAAATCGTAAAGGGTGTTCTCCTCGCTGGCGCGGGGTTTGACCAGAGTCGCGCCCAAGCCGACGAGCTTCCCGGCCAGGACAGCGACGGCGGGGATGCGTATCTTAACCTCGATTTCGGTCATGGCCGTCCCCTCCGCCTCAAGAGGTCCGATCGAGGATGAACGCGGCGAGGCTCCGCAGGCTCTCCTTGTAAACCGAGTCCGGGAACCGATCCAAGAAGGGGAGAGACTCCTTCATCCACTCGGCCGCCTTGCGGCGCGTCTCGTCCAGGATGCCGTCGGATGTGACGAAGGCCAGGATCTCAGCTTGGACCGCGGGGGAATAGGTGCGGCTTTGGATGAGGGAGGCCAACCGTTCTCTCTGGGCCGGTTCGGCGCGGCGCAGGGCCGTGATTAGGGGGAGGGTGACGCGGCCTTCCCCGAGGTCGAGGAGGACGGGCTTGCCCAGAGCTTTGGCGTCGCCGACGAAATCGAGAAGGTCGTCGATCATCTGAAAAGCGATTCCGAACCTGGCGCCGAAACGAGAGAGTTCCTCAATCCGGTCCGGAGGCTGGCCGGCCAGGATCCCCCCGATCGAACAGCCGGCCGCGAACAAGGCGCCCGTTTTTTGACTGATGATGTCAAGGTAGTTTTCCTCGGAGGTGGCCGGCTGGTGGCTGAGCTCGTATTCCAGGAGGACGCCTTCGATCATCCGAGCCGTGGCCTGGGTGAGGCTTTTCGAAATCCGCTTGTCCTCGAACTCGAGGGAGAGGCGGAGGGCCTCGATGTAGAGATAATCGCCCAGCAGGACCGATATTGGGGGTCCCCAGCGGAGATGCGATGTCGCCTCTCCCCGCCGGAGCGCGGCGTTGTCGATAAGGTCGTCGTGGATGAGGCTGGCCGTATGAATGATCTCGACCAGGGCCGACAGCAGGACATGGGCTTTTCCCCGGTAGCCGGCCATCCGGGAACTGAGGATGACGAGGGCCGGCCGGAGTCTTTTCCCCGAATTGCGGAGGAGGTGGGAGGTCGCCGCGTTGATGAACGGAGGGGAGGATTCGGAGAGGCGTCCGATCTCGGCCTCGAGCCGTTCCAGATCCGTCCGGATCGGGGCGTAGATGGATTGGATATCGGAACCGGAAGGTTCGGCGGCCCTTCCGGAAAGAGGAGCGGAGATCGCGATATCGGGCATGGCGGGCCTTATCTTAGCACCGGGATCGTCTTTTTTCAATCCCCTCAACCCTCAGCCATAAGGCGGGAGCGTTCGGGGTGACACTGAGCCTTGCGAATGTGTCAATCCCCTCCGCGGGATAACCTGAACGCTTTGTCGTTGAGCAGCCGGGAAGGACCCGCTCCGGGGACTAGCGGAGCCTTGTCCCCTCCGCGGGATTCCACGGACGTAAGTCCGTGGAGCTTCAGACGGAAAAAAGGGTTTTGAAGTTTCCGGTCGTGACCGCCGCCAGCTCCTCCAAGGATTCGTTCCTGAGTCCGGCCAGGACCTTGGCCGTCTCCGCGACCCAGGCCGGCTCGTTCCGTCGGACCTTCCCCCGGAAGGGAACCGGCGCGAGGTAGGGGGAATCGGTTTCGACGAGGAGCCGCCCGGCCGGAACCTTGCGGGCGACGTCCCTGAGATTCGCGGCGCCGGGAAAGGTCAGGATTCCCGAAAACGAGATGGTAAAGCCGAGGTCCAAGGCCTTGCCGGCGATCTCCCACGTTTCCGAGAAGCAGTGAAGGACTCCGCCCCGGGTCAAGCCCGCTTCGGAAACGGCCTCGAGAATCTCGACGCCCGCGTTCCGGCTGTGGACGATGACGGGGAGGCCGAGGTCCTTGGCGATCCCGAGCTGGGTCCGGAAGGCCAGCCTCTGGTCGGCGGCTTCCGAGAAATGATAATGAAAATCGAGGCCGATTTCTCCGACGGCGGCGATCCTGCGCTCGGCGGCCAGGGCGTGCAGCCGTGCCCGGCAGTCCGGATCGAACAGCCGGGCTTGGTGGGGATGGACGCCGGCGGCCGCGAGGATCCGCGGGGGTCTTAGACGCAGGTCGAGAATGATCTCAAGGCTCCGGCCGACCGTGAGGTCCGCGGGGCAGAGGATGGCTTCCAGGCCCGCCCCGAAGGCCCTGGCGACGACCTCCTCCCGGTCCGGGTCGAACGCCTCCATGTCGAGATGGGCGTGCGAATCGACGAGCCCGGGGCGCTCAGCGGATGGACGGCTTTGAATAAGACCTCACTGAGCCATCTTGGCCTTGAGGAGACGCAGCGGGATGGGGCCGAAGCTCAGGAGCTTCCCGAGGAATTCCTTCTGGTTATAAGCGTCTCCCTTGAGGGTCTTGTAATCCTTCTCCATATCCAGCATTTCCTGGAAGCCGACGTAGGTCGCGGCGGCTTCGCCCGGATTCAGAACGATCTCGGTGAAGCGCCGCTCGGCCTCGGCCTGGGTCATGAAACCGAACTGGGTCAGGTAGTTCACGACCTGGTCCTTGCTGAACGTTCCCTGGTGGATGTTGATGTCCATCTGGAAGTCGATCGCGTTCTTGAGGAAGAGCTTGAGCTGGAAAAGCCGCATCCGGAGGTCGTAGCTTCCGTATCCGGACAGGATGAGCGTTTCGGCCAGCCCGAGCGGCCAGGCCTTAAGCAGGGCCTGGTTGGCGGCCATGCGCCTGACGATCGAGGCGTTCTGACGGGACAGGGCGGTCGGGACGAAGCGGCCCGGGTAGACCTTCTGGGCGGTCAGGAGTTCCAGGAAGAGATGATTCTGTTCGCCAAGATACTGATCGGCCTGCTCCGCCGTCCAGTCGTCAGGCACCGGCTGGATCCAGAGAGTGAAGGGGCCGGTCTGTTCGAAGGGGCCGGGGCCGACCAGCTTGCTCCAGGCGAGTCCGCGAGCGAAGGGCGGCATGGGCTCGATTTTCAATTCCGTGTCCGGAAGGTCGATGAGCTGGTTCTGGCCGATGAAGTCCTTCAGGGCTGCGGCCGTCGCGCTGATTTGCGCGATGTAGTTCTCGCGGGTCGGACGCTCGACCTTGAACTTGTCGAGAACGCCCTGGATGACGACGTTAAGTCCGGCCTCCTCCCCCCGCTGGGCGACGATCTGGTCGGCGTTGACCTCGGGATACATGATCTTGAAGAAGGGGAGGCAGACCAGCCCCATCGCCCGGCGGATATTGGTCACGTCCGCCTTGGAGCGGGCCACGACCTCCTCGTTGATGGCCAGCGTGCCCTGGGTCTTGTTGCGGAGGAGCCGGGGGTGGGCGTCGCCGACACGGAAATTGTCGGTCGATTTCGGCAGCAGCTCGGTCTGGAGAAAATTCCGGTATTCCTCCAGGGCCGTGGCGGCTTTGGCGATCTCGACGCCGAAGGCCGCCTGGCCCGCGGCCGAGGCGGCCAGCCCCGGGGCCTCAACCCTGTAGAAATTGATGATGGCCGGGAGCTGGGCGAGGGCGGTCTCCACGTAGATCCGGGGAGGCGTCTTGAGATTTTCCTTGGCCTTCTTGATCAGGCCGGGGAGGAGTTTGGCCCGTTCCGTCGCGCTCTTGACGCGGGCGTCGAGCGGGCTGGCGTTCTTGCCGAGGAGGCTCCAGACGCTGTTGATGAGGATCTCGTTGTAGTAGAGGGGATTGTATTCCCAGGGGACGAGCATCTCGAAGTCGATGAAGACGGAGTCCAGGAAATCGACCATCATCTCGTGGTCGATCTGGAGCTCGGGCGACAGTTTCATTCGGTCGATCTTGGCGACGAGCTCGTTATTGAAGGCGTCCAGCGAATCGTGGAATTTTTCGACGGCTCCGTTGCTCGGGTCCTCGATCTTGTCGTTGTATTTGGGATATCCGGCCAGCGTCCCGGCCGTGGGGGAGAATTTGAAGTAACCGTCCCAAAAGTTATCCAGAAACTTCTGGAATTTGGCGTCATCTCCATTCTGCTGGGCCGAGACCCAGCCGGCCAAGCCGAGCCCGACGACGAGCGCGAGGCCTGCGATGGCGACTTTCTTCATGGAGTCCTCCTTGCTTAAAGCACTTCCAAATCCTACCATATGCCAAGCCCCGCGGCAAGCCGCGCGGGCCGCCAAGACGCTACCAACGGATGACGGCCGAGGCCCAGGTGAACCCGGAGCCGAAGGCGGTCAGGACGACCAGGTTCCCGGACTTGATCCGGCCGTCCTTGACGGCCTCGTCGAGCGCGATCGGGATCGAGGCGGCCGTCGTGTTGCCGAGCCGGTCGATCTTGCGGACGACTTTTTCGGGGGCGATCTTGAGCTGCCGGGCGACCATCTGGCTGATCCGTTCGTTGGCCTGGTGGGGGATGAGGTGGTCGACCTGGTCGATGGTCAGGCCGTTGTGGCGGAGTCCGGCCAGGACGGCTTCGGGCATCTTTTCCACCGCGTTCTTGAATACGTTCTTTCCGTCCATCCGGGGAAAAAACTTGCCCGTCTCGAGGAGCTCAGGCGAAAAGGTCGGCTTGTCCTTGGAGCTGGGCTTCTCCATGCAGAGATCCGCGAAAAACCGGCCGTCCGCGAAAAGATGGGTCGAAAGGATGCCCCGCCCCTTGGCGGCATCGGCCGGCTCCAGGATGACGGCGCCCGCTCCGTCTCCGAACAGGACGGCCATGTCCCGGCCCGCGTCCGAATAATTGAGGTTGTGGGATTGGACCTCGGCGGCGACCAGGAGGATCTTCTTGTAAGTCCCCGTCCGGATGTACTGATCGGCCGCCGACAGGCCGTAGATAAACCCGCTGCATTGGGCCCGGACGTCGAGCGCTCCGATCCCGGCCAGCCCCAGCTTGGCTTGGATCATGACCCCGATGCCGGGGAAATAATGATCCGGCGAGATGGTGGCGGCGATGATGAAGTCGATCTCGGATTTGTCGATACCGGCGTCGGCGATGGCACGTAAGGAGGCCTCGACGCCCAGGTCCGAGCTTCCGATGCCGGCCGCGGCATGACGGCGGGTGACGATGCCCGAGCGCTGGCGGATCCATTCGTCGGACGTCTCCATGATTTTGGCCAGGTCGTCGTTGCTGACTACGTCGGGGGGGACGTAGTGGCCGGTTCCCGTGATGACCGTCCGTGTATTCATGTCAGGTCCGTGAAATTATAAACAAAAGAGGCGAAAAAATAAAGGCGGATTTTTTTATTTTTTTGGATAACCAAATATTTGGATATCGGGACCTGTTTCTTCCCTCCCGACAAACGACGGGTTGACCCGTTCGCCGACGCTAAGCCCCGCCTTTCTATACTCATGAACCGGAAACAGTTCATGAGTACAGTCGCTCCGACGCCTGTAGAAGGCAGATCCTAAGAATATAGGTCCATGGAGCTTCGGGGCGGGGACGAGAAGCGACACTTTTGTACTCAGCCCTTTTGGAGGGGATGGTGCTGAGTGGGCTCAGGGTTAACCCCGAACAAGCCCCGGC
>JALHUR010000027.1 GCA_022867325.1 Candidatus Aminicenantota bacterium
CGTCATGACCGGGCTGCTGGCCGAGATCATCTCGCGCATTTATTTCATAACCCATAAGACGAAGATTTATACCCTGGAGCGCATCCAGTCGCGCCGGAAGGACGACCATGACGCTCAGTCCCGATAAAAAAAAGGATCTCGTCCTTTGGGCGGTTGTGGCCGTCCTCTGCGTCGCCTTCTTTTTTATTCTTGTCCAGCGCCTGGGAGCGCTGTCCCTGTGGATGGACGAGGGCTTTCATTACCTGGCCGCCGAGGGGATCCTGAGCCACGGCTATCCGCTTTTTCCCTCCGGCCACGTTTACTACAAGGCCATCCTCTATACGTATGCCCTGGCGCTGTCCTGCCTCATCTTCGGCCTCAACGCCTTCGGCCTGCGCCTTGTCAGCGTCCTGGCCTTTGTCGGCCTCCTGCCCGTCGCCTTCCTGTTCGCGAAAAGGCTCTTCGGCCGGGCCGCCGGGCTGCTGGCCGCGATCGGCCTGGCCTTCTCGGCCTGGCAAATGGAGATCGGCCGGCTGGCGCTCTATTTCCTGCCCGTCCAGGTCTTCTATATCGCCTGTCTCTATGCCTTCTACCGGGGCTATTTCGAGGAGGACAAACGCTGGCGGCGGGCGGCCTTCATCCTCTTCCTTCTCATTCCCCATGTCCACCAGCTCGGCCTCGGCGTCTGGTTCTGCTTCCCGGCCTTTCTTCTTCTGCGCGGCGCCCGGCGCTTTTTCAGGAAGGACGTTCTCGTCCCGTTCTTCGTCATCAGCCTGGCAAACGCCGCCCTTCAGCTCCATGAGTTTTTTTTCTGGAAGGTCGGCTACGTCTACGAGCGGACCGATACGAACTTCAAGGGCATGATCGATTATTTCTTTTCGGGTTTTTCCTTGGGCTATTTCAAGGAGCTCGGCCGGAGTTTCCCCAAGATGAGTTTGATCGTCTTCGGCGGCCTCTTCCTGTGCCTGGGCGCCCGGTTGTTCCGAACCCGGAGCGATGATTCCCCCGGCCCCGATTCCCGGAACGTCGCGGCCGGCCAAGCCTGGCTCTTCGCCAACCTCTGCCTCGTCTTCCCCCTGCTGTTCCTCGGCTTTTTCCGCACCCACATCCAACCCCGCTATCTTCTCCAGCTCTACCCGCTTTTCTTTATCCTGTTCGCCGGCGCTCTCCTGGCCCTGGCCAAGTCGGCCGTCGATCTTTTAATCGATCCCTTCGTCCGCCTCAGGTCCGGAATCCGGCGGGACGTTCCGACCTGGATTGTCCTCGGCCTGCTCACCGTCGGGCTCGGCGACGGCATCGGACCGGGCATCGTCAGGACCGTCGCCGGCCGCGGCTACCGCGATCCGATCAAAACCGATATCATCACCCGGTCGGGCCGCTTCAGCCACTACGATCACCGGGGAATCGGATCCTTCGTCCGCCGTTTCCTCGCCTCCGACGATATCGTCATCGCCGTCCACGTCGTGTTTGGATACATCTACGCCGGCCGGGTCGACTATTGGCTCTGGACCGGAGGGCCGGGAACCTGGGACGCCTGGGAAAAAACGTCCGAGGGTTGGAAGGATTTCTACGTCGGGGCGAGATGGATCAATACCCTGGACGACTTGAAAAAGATCGTCGAGAACAATCCCGGGAAGCGGGTCTGGCTCATCGCTTCGCCTTCCCTCGACAATCCGGCCCACATACGGCAGGAGGTCGCGGATTTCGTCCGGAGCGATCCGGGGCGCCTCGTCTTCCGGGGCCGGGACGGGATGAGCGAAGTCTATCTCTGGCACGACGCCAAGGGGGAATTCGCGGGTCCGTCCCGTACGCTTGAGGCCGAATGTATTCCGGAGCCCCCGGGCCGGATCGTCTTCGCCCCGGACGCCTCGCGTCAGGCCGCCCTGCTCCTGGATAAGAAAAAAATGAGGCGCCCGGCGGCCTTCGCGGCCGGACTTCCTAATCCGCTCCCGGCCGGCCGCTATGAGCTTGTCATCCGCTGTAAGACCGACGAGGTGGGCATCCTGGAGAAGATCCTCGGGGTTTCCCTCCAGGCGGGGAAGGAGAAGACCGAGGTCCGCGCCTTCGCGGTCGCCGGGTCCGATTTCGAGGGGCCGGGCCTTTACAAGGAATTCAGCTGGGATTTCTTCCTCAAGCGTGAGGAGCCCCTCATCCTCAAGTTCCTGTTCACGGGCCGGGCGGCGCTGACCGTGGATTATCTTGACATCAAGCCCATCGCCGCGGAAGAGGAAGGGGGCGTGCGATGAGCCGGGAATACTACGGAAGCATCCACAAGGAGCTTCTCGAAAAGGACCGGTCGCTTTCCGAAAAGTACGCCGATATCGTCGTCGGCCGGAAGGGGATCTTCCGGCTCTTGAAGCACGAGCTCATCGTCCTGTGCTGCTCGGGATTGCCCGGCGCGTTGGGTTTGTTCCTGCGCAAGATCTTCTACCCGCGCCTGTTCGGGAGCGTCGGCCGGGGCGTCGTCTTCGGGCGCAATATCGTCTTCCGCCATCCCGGCAAGATCGCGATCGGCGACAACACCATCGTCGACGACGGCGTCGTCCTCGACGCCAAAGGGAAGGGCAGCGAAGGGATCCGGATCGGGCGCCACGCCTACATCGGCCGCCATACGATCCTGAGCTGCAAGGACGGCTCCATCGTCGTCGAGGACTACTGCAACATCTCGGCCAACTGCACGATCCTGTCCGAGACCGAGGTCCGGCTGGGCGCCTACAGCTTCCTGGCCGGCAACTGCTACCTGGTGGCGGGCGGCAATCACCGCTTCGACGACATCGGGACGCCCATCATGTTCCAACCCTCGATCACCAAGGGCGGGATCCGGATCGGTTCGGATGTCTGGCTCGGGGCGGGGGTCGTCGTTCTCGACGGCGTCACGGTCGGGAAGGGCGCCGTCCTGGGGGCCGGATCGGTCGTCACCGGAGACGTTCCCGACTACGCGGTCGCCCGGGGGGCGCGCCAGCTCAAGATCCTGGGGACGCGCGGCGAGCCGGGAACGGCCGGCGACCCTTCCGGTTTGAAGCCCTGACATTCGCCTTCAAGTTCGACAAGAAAAAGCCGCTCGATTTCGCCGTCGCGCCCCTGTCCGGCCTCTACTCGGCCGACGACCCGCCCTGTTTCCGGGACGAGCGCCGGCAGGCCGAATGGAAATGGACGCTGGCCGGCGGCCAAGCCGCCACGATCATCCACCGCGGTCCCTACCAAACGCTCGGCCCCAGCTATCAGAAGCTGTTCGAATACTGCGCCGACAAGGGGTTGCGGACGGTCCTCGGAAGGGCTCGGGGCAGGATGGCTCGAACCAAAAAATTGACCCGTTCGCCGACGCTACCCCGCCTTGAAAGGCGGGGCTTTGAATCGGAGCTTCGCCTTTCAATACGCTCGCGGGATTCCACGGATGTAAGTCTTTGGAGTTTCAGGGCGGGAACGAGAAGCGCGGCTCAGGGTCAATACTCATGAGCCGGAAACGCCTCATGAGTACCGGCGCTCCAACGCCTGCAATGGGA
>JALHUR010000272.1 GCA_022867325.1 Candidatus Aminicenantota bacterium
ACGCCGGGACGAGCACGGCCTACGGCCTCGGGCCGGGTCCCGAGCCGGGCGGCGGCTTAAAGGGATGGCCGGTGGGCGTCGCCGGCCCCTGGGCGGGGCCGGGCGTCCCGAGGGGCGTCCTTCTCGCCGACATGGCCCTGAGCGGTTCCGGGACTGAGGTCAAGGGCGCCCATATTCTGGACCCGAGGACGGGCCGGCCCGCCCGGGGGCATATCGCCGCCTGGGCCGCCCATCCGTCGGCCGCCGCCGCGGACGCCCTGTCGACGGCCTTCATGGTCATGGCGACGTCCGAGGTCGAGGCTTTCTGCGGCCGCCATCCGGAGGTCTGGGCGCTGGTCGTCGCGGACGGAGGGCATGTTATGATTTTCAATCGCGGGCTTATAGAAGAAATCTGAAATCATCTAAAATAAAATTTCCCCTCCAAGTTGACTTTGATATATTATGAATGCCGGTAAAAAAATGAACGCAACGGCCGCGTTGACCTGAGAAGATCATCAGGAGGAACTATGCGCAGGAATTGGCGCCCGCTATTCGTAATTGCGGTCATGATGTATGGCTTAATGAATGCCGCGGGATTCTCTCTGCAGGCCCAGGACCAGGGCAAGGTCGAGCTCAAGCTCCAGCTCCCCAAACCCATGTTCATCGGGACGCCCCGGAACATCCGGACGCCGAACCTGGAGCCCGTGACCGGAAAGGCGCGCGGGCCGGTCTTCGTCGCCAAGGGGACCGTCCTCCTCTCGCTCCGCAAGCCGGTCGGCTCGAGCGACATGCAGCCCGTTATCGGGGAGCTCGGTTACGTCAGCGACGGCGAGAAATCGGGCGAGGACGGCTACTTCGTCGAGCTCGGCCCCGCCAAGCAGTGGGTCCAGATCGACCTCAAGGGGGTTTACAGCCTGAGCGCCATCCTCGTCTGGCACTATCACAGCCAGGCCCGCGTCTACCGGGACGTTGTCGTCCAGGTCGCCGAGGACAAGGATTTCGTGAGCGGGGTCCAGACCCTGTTCAACAACGATCATGACAATTCGTCGGGGCTGGGCGCCGGCAAGGACAAGGAATACATCGAGACGAACGAGGGCCGCTTTATCGATCCCAAGGGGGCCAAGGGCCGATATGTCCGCCTCACCAGCAGCGGCAACACCTCGAACGACATGAACCATTATGTGGAGGTCGAGGTCTACGGCCTCCCGGCCAAATGAAACGGACGGTCCTCGTCTGCGGGCTCGGGCTCATCGCCCTGGGCGGCCTTTTCCTCCGGACGGCCGATCTCGGCCTCCGGCCCATGCACCCCGACGAGGCCAACCAGGCCGTCAAGTTCGGCGCCCTGCTCGAGAGGGGAGAGTACCGCTATGATCCCGCCGACCATCACGGCCCGGCTCTCTACTACCTGACATGGCCGGTCGCGCGGCTGGCCGGGCGGACGACCCTGGCCGCGCTCGACGAGAGGACGCTGAGGCTCGTCCCGGCATTATTCGGGGCGGCCGCCCTCCTACTGCTGGCCCTGTTCGGGAAGGCCATGGACAAGCGGGCCTTGCTCGCCGGCGCGCTGTTCGCGGCCGTTTCGCCCGTCCTCGTCTACTACAGCCGTTTTTACGTCCAGGAGACGCTCCTGATGGGCTTCGGCATCGGCTTTCTCGCCTCGTTCTGGCGGGCGTCGGCGGGGCGGTCGGCGGGTTGGGCCGCTGTGGCGGGCCTTTTCGCGGGCCTCATGTTCGCCAGTAAGGAGACGTCGGTCATCCTGTTCGCGGCGGCCGGCGTCGCGCTTGCGGTCCTCAGGCCGTGGAGAGAGCGAGGTCCCGGTTCTGGGGAGGGAAAGAAGAGGCCGCGGCTGCGTCAGGCCCTGGCCGGGCTCGCAGCGTTCGCGGTCACGGCCGGGCTGTTTTTTTCGTCCTTCCTCCGACATCCCGGAGGGATCATCGATTCCGTCCTCAGCTTCGGCAACTATTTCCAGAAAGCCGGGGATCCGGGCCTCCACGCTCAACCCTGGCATTATTATCTCAAGTCGCTGGCCTTTTTCCGCGAAGGGCGGGGGCCGGTCTGGAGCGAGGCTCTAATCCTGATCCTGGCCGTCATCGGGGGAGGGGCCGCTTTCGCCCTCGGGAAACGGAAGTCGTCCGGCCTGATGCGCTTTATCGCCGTTTACACGCTCGTCGCGACGGCCGTTTATTCGCTCATTCCCTACAAGACGCCCTGGAACCTCCTTCCCTTCTACGCGGGATTTATCATCCTAGCGGGGGAGGGAGCGAGCGTCCTGGTCGAATCGTTGCGGAGTCGTGCGGGCCGGATCGCGGCCGCGATCGTCCTGACGGCCGGCGCCGTCCATCTCGGCCTCGAAAGCTACCGCGCAAACTTCGTCTATCACTCGGATCCGCGCAACCCTTGGGTCTATGCCCAGACCGTCCCCGACTTCTTGAAACTCGTCCGCCGCGTCGAGGGACTCAGCCTCGGCCATCCCGACGGAAAGGACATGCTCATCAAGGTCGTGGCGGATCCCTCCGAGACCTGGCCCTTGCCTTGGTATTTGAGGGGCTTCCGGCGGGTCGGGTACTGGACCAAGGCGGAGGATGCGGAAGGATTCGAGGGCGTTTCCGTAGTCATCTGTTCGACAGACGCTGCGGAAAAGCTTGCGCCCCTATTCCAGGACTCCTACCAAATCGAATACTACGGACTCCGGCCCGGCGTCCTTCTCCTCCTCGGATTCAGATCCCGCTCCTAGGCCGCCGGCCGATAGCAAAGAGCTATTTTTTGTGATAGTTGGGGTAGGGGGGATGATCCGGGATGACGACCGGATTTTTCTTCAACGCTTCCAGCGTCACCTGAACAGCCTTTTCGAGCTGGGGGTCATGGCCGGCGGCGACGGAGGCGGGGTCGTTCTCTACCTCGATATCGGGCGCGATGCCTTGGTTTTCCACCTCCCAATCGCCCTTCAGGCCGTAGATGGCCACCCGAGGAGCCGTCACAAAGCCGCCGTCCAGAAGGACGGGATAGTTATAGATACCGACCAGCCCTCCCCAGGTGCGCGTCCCGACCAGGGGGCCGATTTTGTCCTGCTTGAACATCCAGGGAAGCGCGTCGCCGCCCGATCCCGACATTTCGTTGATGATCATCGTCTTGGGGCCGAAGATCTGGGCCAGCGGCGAGCCGAATTTCTCGCCCTCCCGGGTGACGCTGCAATTGCGCAGAGGACGGCCGAGCAGGTCGATGATGTAATCGGCGATTTGGCCGCCGTGGTTGTAGCGTTCGTCGATGATGGCCGCCTGCTTGCCGACCTGGGCGAAGTAGAAACGGTTGAAATTCTGGTAGCCGCCGGCGGCCGTATCCGGAACGTGGACATATGCGATCCTGCCGCCGCTCAGATCATCCACCCGGCGGCGGTTGTCTTCTTCCCAGGCGCGGTTGCGCAAGGGGAATTCCGACTCGACCGGGATGACCGTGACTTCGCGCGCGTCCCGGCCGTCCGGATTCAGCCCCACTTTGATCTTGACCTGTTTCCCGGCCGTGTTCTCCAGGAAGGCGTGTACGTCCACCGGCGGGCGAACGGCCGCTCCGTTGATCTCCAGGAGATATTCGCCCGGCTTCACGTCCACTCCGGGTTGCGTCAGGGGGGCGCGCAATTCGGGATTCCAATTCTCGCCGCTGTAGATCCGCGCGAAGCGGTAACGCCCGTTCTCGATTTTATAGTCGGCGCCGAGCAGTCCGCCCTTGACCTTCTTCGCCGGGGGGAGGTCGCCCCCGGCCACGAACATGTGGCCGATGCTGATCTCCCCGAGCATCTCTTCGAACAGATAATTGAGGTCGGCGCGGCCGCCCACGCCCTTCAGGTACGGCGCGTACGTCTTCTCGGCGGCGGCCAGATCCAGGCCGTGATGATTCGGGTCATACAGGAAATCGCGCTGGATGCGCCAGACTTCATGGTACATCTGGTTCCAGCCGAGGCGCGGATCGACGGCGACTTCCATCGAACCGAGGTTGAGGGCGCCCTCCCCGGGTTTGGGCGCGGGCGGGCCGGAGGCGATAAACCAGCCGGGGCCCTGCCGGTAGAGGACCTTGTCCCCGCTGAACGAAACAACGAAGGCGGAGATTCCGCCCAGGAACGGCTCGGTTTTGCGGGTGCTCAGGTCGAAGCTGGAGACGGTCAACGGCGCGGGTTCGGTCAGCGAGGGAACCGAAGGAACCTCGCTGAGGAAGAGCGTTCCCGCTTTGCCGGGATCCAAACGGACGTAGTTCCCGGCTTTGATCGGCAGGGCCAGGATGCGCTGGCCGATGCCGTCGAGATCGATCGTGACCTTGACGGTTTCTTCGGCCTTAGCGGCGTCTTTGGTCTTCTCGCCTTCCTTGGCTTTATCCGCGGGCTTTTCCTCGTCGCTTAACGGCTCGACCGGCGAGGGATCTCCCTTCTTCAACACGACCGCATAGATGCTGCGCGAAACGGGGTGCTGGAAGCTGGAAAGGTCGAGCCAGCCGACCGAAAGGCCGACGTCGGTGCTGGCCGCGAAGAACAGGGTCTTTCCGCCCTTGTCGAAGACGGGCATGCGTGCGTCGCTCAAGCCGTCCGTGATCTGGGCGCTCTTCCCGGTTTCCAGCGAGAATAGGAACAGGCTGCGCAAGTGGTTTGGCAGGAATCGGGAATAGGCGATCCAGCGGCTGTCCGGGGACCAGGCCGGATCGAGGCCGTAGGTCGGATCTTCATAAAGATCCGAGTCCACCTTCAGCGGCGTTCCCTTTTCAACGTCCAAGTACCAAAGATTCAGGCGCTTATCGGTGTAGGCGATTTTTTTGCTGTCCGGGGACCAGCGCGGGCCGTAGAAGAACGACGGGGGATCGCCCAGGCTGATTTTTTTCATCGGGCCGAGGCTGGACTGCGGGATCAAATGGAGCGCGTACTCTCCCGACTCGTCGGAAAAGCAGGCGATCCAGTTGCCGTCGGGCGACCAGGCCGGATCGCGCTCGGCGACCCCCGGCGTCCGGGTCAGGTTCCGAATGTCGCCCTTGGCGGCCGGCACCGTCAGGATTTCGCCGTAGGCTTCAAACAGGGCGCGCGCCCCCGTAGGCGAGATGCCGGCGTTGACGATCTTCTCGCCGACATTTTCAAAGTGAGAGCGCGTGGAGGGCAGATCCCCAGATATCCGGATATCGATTTTACGGGACTTGCCGCTCTCCGGCTCGAATTGAAAAATCCCGCCGAACTGCTCGTAGACGAGAGCATCGGGGCCGGCCGAGAGCGACTTGAAGTCCAAGCCGCCGTTGGCGATGAGCTGCTTGACGGTTTTCGATTTAGTCTCGTAGCCGAACAGCGTCACCGGGCCGTTGCGATCCGACAAAAAATAGACCGTGTCGCCCCGCCAGACCGGGTTCGAGTCGTTGGAGTTGTTGCGGGGTATCTTTTCGAGGTTCAGGTCTATGAGCTTCACGAGGTAAATCGGAGTGGTCTGGCCGCCCCGATAGCGCTTCCAGGCGTTTTGCCATTTCAAGTTCGGGACATAGGCGATCCGGGAGGCGTCGGGAGAAAAGGAACCCTCTTCGGCCCGCCACGGGGGCAGGGCTTCCGGCCAGCCGCCATCGACCGGAATCGTGTAGAAACGATCGAAGTCGGCGTAGGCTTCTCGATCCGAACGAAAGAGCACCCGCGCGCCGTCCGGCGTCCAGCCGACGGCGGCGTCGGCGCCCGGATGCCAGGTGAGCCGCCGGGGCGCTCCGCCGGCCGCGGGCATGACGAAAACGTCCACGTTCCCGTCGTATTCGGCGGTGAAGGCCAGCCGCTGTCCGTCGGGCGAAAAGATCGCGCCCCTTTCGCGGCCGCCCGTCGTCAACTGGCGGGCCTGACCGCCGTCACGCGGCACGCTCCATAAATACCCGCCGTAGGTGAAGACGATCTCGGTCTTGCTCAGGGTTGGAGACTGAACGAGCAAGGGGGTATCGTCCGCGGCGGAGGCGGCCCCAAGACAGAGCGCGAATATGAAAAGAGCCATTACGAATCGAACGCGCATGATTCCTCCTTGTGTGAAATGGGATATCCGTTTGTCATCGTTAGAAATCCTACTCCTTGACTCGAGAACCTGTCAAGATGCGGGGCGCCTGCAGCCCTAAGAAACCCCTTCCACTCAGAGGCGTGGACATGGGATCTTAAAAAACGGAGGAGTCCTAACGCGCTTATTTGATATACTACAGAAGGGCAACGGCCGAGAAAAGGAGACATGACCATGCCGGAAACGACACTGAAAAATCTGTTGAAGAATATGTCCGGGATCGTCGCTAAGACCAAGAACAGACTTACTATCAAGGATGAAGCCGGACTGCGCGAACGGATGGACGGGCTCGTCTGGGAAGCCGTATTCGGCGACGACCAAGCGCGGGCCGCCGCCCGCTGGATCGTCTGGGAGGCGGCCCAGGCCCTGGGCATCCGTCCGGCATCGATCCAGGACCTCTACCTGGCCCGCGGCCGGGGGTCGCTCGACCGGGCTTTCACGGTCCCGGCCGTGAACCTCCGGATGCTGGCCTACGATTCGGCCCGGGCCGTATTCCGGGCCGCCCGCTCCCTCGAGGCCGGGGCCTTCATCTTCGAAATCGCCCGGAGCGAGATCGGCTACACGGACCAGCGGCCGGCCGAATATGTGGCTGCGATCCTGGCCGCGGCCGTCAAGGAGGGCGTCCGGGGCCCCGTCTTCATCCAGGGCGACCACTTCCAGGCTTCGGCCAAGAAGTATGCGGCCGCTCCCAAGAGCGAGCTCAAGGCCATCCGCGACCTCATCCTCGAGGCCTTGGCGGCCGGGTTCTACAACATCGACATCGACACCTCGACCCTGGTCGACCTCTCCAAGCCGACCCTGGTCGAGCAGCAGACGCTCAATTACGGCCTGTGCGCCGAGTTCACCCGCTTCATCCGCGATCACGAGCCGAAGGGGATCACGGTCTCGGTCGGCGGCGAGATCGGCGAGGTCGGCCAGAAGAACTCGACGCCCGAGGACCTCGACGCCTTCATGGACGGATATCGGAAGAGCGTGGGGACGCTGGCCGGCATCAGCAAGATCAGCGTCCAGACCGGAACGAGCCACGGCGGGGTCGTTCTCCCCGACGGCAGCCTGGCCAAGGTCGCCATCGATTTCGATGTCCTGCGCGCCCTGAGCGACAACGCGCGCAAGAAATACGGGATGGGGGGCGCCGTCCAGCACGGAGCGAGCACGCTCCCCGACTCGGCCTTCCACAGGTTCGTCGAGGCCGGCGCCTGCGAGGTCCATCTGGCGACGGCGTTTCAGACCCTGATCATGGATCATGAGGCGACGCCCGAAGACCTGCGCCGGGAGATGTACGACTGGCTCAAGGTCCACGCCGCCGACGAGCGCAAGCCCGCGGACACCGAGGCCCAATTCCTCTACAAAGCCCGCAAAAAAGCGATCGGTCCCTTCAAGAAGCAGTTCTGGTCGCTGCCGGAGAGCGGCCGGGCGGCCATCGGCGCCGCCCTCGAGAAGCAGTTCCGCTTCCTGTTCGAACAGCTGGCTATCGCAGGGACGATGACGCACGTAGAAAAATTCATCCGGGCGTCCAAGGTCCATCAGCCGCTCCCGGCCGGCGGCGTCAAGAAGGTCAAGGGCGAATCCGTCGAGGGCCTGGCCGACTGAAACAATCATCGCCGGGAGCGTTGAATCCCGACGGTCTGCTAAAATCGCCCCGACGAAGCGGACCGGGACTTGAAGGAGGGAATATGAATCGGTCTTTTCGAATCATGATGATCGGGGTTCTTGTGTGTCTGTTTCTGGCCAGCCTGAGCTGCGCTCCCGGACCGAACGAACTGGAGAAAACGGCGGACCGAGAAGGTCATACGGCCGGCTTCCTGAAGGGGGTCTGGCACGGCCTGATTTCGCCGGTCACCTTCATTATCTCGATCTTCAGCAGGAATGTCCGCTTCTACGAGGTCCACAACAACGGCTCCTGGTATAACTTTGGGTTCGTGTTGGGGGCCGGGCTTTTCCTGAGCGGAGGGATCCTGGGCCGGAGACGAAAAAATCGGTCCTGACGATCGTTCCCGACCGCTTTCATAACCCTATTCCGAAAATGACATCAATGGAGATACTAACTCCGGATGCCAGAGAATTGACCCGTTCGCCGACGCTACCCCGCCCTGAAAGGCGGGGATGAGAAGCGAGGCTCAGGGTCAACCCCGAAAAAGCCCCGGCATTCATGCCTGTACTCATAAGCCTGGAACGGCTTATGAGTACAGGCGAAGACGCCGGGGAGTCGAGGGGTTGACTTGAAAAAGATGGAGGGCCGGCTATGGCTCGAATTCGAAGCGAATGCCTCCGCCCAGCCAGCGCCCGGGCATGGCCAGGCCCGGAACGTCCTCGTAGGAGGCGTTGAGAAGGTTGGTCCCTTCCAGGAAAAGGCCGAATCCGCCCAACGTCCGGGCGATTTTAGCGTCGAGGAGAATCGTCCCGACCGCGCCGATCCGCTTTGTATAGGAGAGATGAAGTCCGGCCTCGTAGGCGGGAGCCGGCCGGAGAGCCAGGGTGCAGCCGGCCTGGACTCGGGGAAACCGGAATCCGTATTTGAACTGGGATGAGGACTCTTCCGGATCGGCCATGAATAGGCAGGTTTTCAACCTGACCCGAACGGCGTCCCAGTCTCCGCTGAGGCCGGCCTCCATCCCCCGCACCCGGATTTTTTTGAGGTTGTCCGCGTGCCACTTCCGGTCCGGCCGCCGGATCCAATCGATAAGATCTTTCTCGTCCCTTTGGAAAAAGGAGAGCGTCGCTTCCAGCGGCCGGGAGGGACTCCAATCGACGCCGCACTCGTAGGCCCAGGCCGTCTCGGGGCGGAGGTCCGGATTCCCTTGGTTGGCCGGGTCCCTGTAATATAGCTCGGTGTAGGAAGGGGCCCGGAAGGAATGCCCTCCGGCGGCCCTGAGCTTCAGCCGGGGAGCGAGCCAGCACCCCACGGACAAGCTGGGCGAGGTTGCCCATCCGTAGACGGGATGATAATCCTGGCGCAGTCCGGCGTTGAGAAGAATCCGTCCGGCCAGAACCCGCTTGTACTCGGCGAAGAGGGCGGCGCGGATGTGGCGGTGATTTCCGAGCTGTAGGCTTCGGACGGATTCGCGGGCGGCCTCGGCCCCGACGGCCCAGTCTTTGAACCGGAGGACGGCGTCCGTCCCGATGACGATGTTCGTCGTATCGTTCGTGTACAGCCAAGGCCGGTCGCCGTCCAGGACGAAGCGGTCCCGATGGGACCGGAAAGAGACGCGCTGAGTCAGGGTCGAACCTCCGAAGATCCGTTTACAGGAGGCGCTCAAGAACAGCGTCCGCGTCGCCTCGCGGGAGGGGAAGTTCATCCCCGGCGTATAGAAATCGAGGGCGCCGAAATCCTTGCGTCCGTAGGCGGCCAGCAGGCTGAACTCGGCGTTCGGCGTCCGGACCGCCAATCGGTCCGAGACGTTCAAGAGGCCGAAATCCCTTCCCTCGATGAATCCCCGGGAGTCGTTCGCCTCGAGCGCGAGGGTGTTCCGGAGCCTTGGCCCTCCGAAGCTCAGTCCCAGCGCCCCGGACCGGGTTTGATGGTCATAGACCCCCAGCCTGCCATTGATGCGCGTCCGTTCGGGTTCGGCCGTCACGATGTTGAGGACGCCCCCGAAGGCGTCGGGTCCGTAGAGCGAGGATCCGTTTCCCGACAGGATCTCGATTCTCTCCACGGATTCGAGGGGGATCGGGAGGTCCAGGTTGTGATGGGCCGTCTGGAGGTCGTTGACCCTGACCCCGTCGACGAGGAACAGGACCTGCTGGAACGTCGAAGCCCTGAGGGAAACGTCCGCCTGGATACCGAGGGCGCCCCGTTCCTGATAGTCGAGCCCCAGCCCGTACTTCAGGAACTCGGACAGCGTCCGGGCGGGCGCGCTCCGAATCTCGTCTTTGCCGATGACGGTGACCGCGCGTCCCGGGGCGGCGTCGGGGTCGGGAATCCTGGAGACGACGACGACCGTGGGGCCGTCGGGGATGCGGATGGGCTTCCGGTCGGCCAGGCCGCCGAGGTCGGCCAGGCGCAGGAGCAATGGAATAAAGACCAGGAACATAGGAGTGGGGGAGTAGAGGGGCGCCTTATTTCACGGGCTTCAGCTGGAGTTTGTAAACGGGGGCGGGTTTGTCTTCGAGGGCGTGTGCGGCCCAGAGCAGACCGCGCTGGACGATCGTCCGGGCCTGGGCGACGTCGAAGTCGGCGGCGACGTGACCGAGCGAGGTGTAGAAGACCCGTCCTTCCCCGTAATGCTTCTTCCAGGCGACGGGCATGACGACGCCCTCGATCCAGGGCGCGTACTTTCCGGAGAAGGTCGTGGCGGCCAGAACCTCGTTGCCGGGATCAACTAACATGAAATATTGCTCGGAGCGTATCTTGAAGTCGGCCAGTCCGGCCGTGATCGGATCGTCGCGGTTGACGATGTTGACCTCGTAATCGATGACCCCGCCCGGATGGGCCGCCCAGGCGCCGCCGACCATGAATTCGTACTCGGTGTTGCTCCGGAAGGCGTCGGCCATCCCGCCGTGCCAGCCGGCCATGCCGACGCCGCTTTTGATGGCTTCAAGAAGGCCCTTTTCCTGCTGGGGCGTGATACCCGACATGGTGAAGACCTGGACGACCAGGTCGAGGGATTTCATTTTCGCGGCGTCGAGGTAGGAATCCAGCGTCGTCGAGATTTCGACCTCGAAGCCCTGCTCGGCCAGCCAGGGCGCAAAGATGTCCACGCACTGCTTGGGCTCATGGCCGTCCCAGCCTCCCCAGACGAAGAGGGCTTTCTTTTTTGCGGGTTGTCCGGACCCGGCAACGGCCGCGAAGGCCAGAAAAGCCAAGGCAGGGACGATCAGGGCGCCGGCGAGGAAGCTGCGGCCGCTTTTTTCATTCCTTTGAAGATTCATGGCTCTTTATAACTCCCTCAGCCAGATATTGCGGTAGCGTGTCGGGTTCCCGTGGTCCTGGAGCGAGAGCGGGAGCTTGTCCGGATGGGCTTTGTAGGGAGGGCGGGCCTTGTGCGCGGTCGGGCCGGTCAGCTCCGCGTTGTCGTGAACGAGGAAGCCGTTGTGATGGACCGTCATCCGGGCTGGCTTGAGGAGGGAACCGTCCGGCCCGAAGCGGGGCGCGCGGAAGACGATGTCGTAGCTCTGCCATTCGCCGGGCGGCCGGCAGGCGTTGACCAAGGGCGGGAACTGGCCGTAGATGGCGGCGGCCTGGCCGTCGGCGTAGGTCCGGTTATTGTAGGAATCCATGACCTGGACTTCGTAGCTGTCCATCAGGAAGACGCCGCTGTTGCCGCGGCCCTGCCCCTCGCCGGAGACGACGGCTGGCGTCGCCCACTCGACGTGAAGCTGGCAGTCGCCGAATCCTTTCCTGGTCCGGATCGAGCCCGTTTTGGCGACGACCTCCATGAAACCGTCCGAAATCTTCCAGCCCGCCGGATTACCCTTCATGTCCTCCCATTGGGCGAGGTCCTTGCCGTCGAACAGGACGACGGCATCCGAGGGGGCAGGGGCGGGGGGTCCGGCCGGGCCCGGATCGACGACCGGCGGTACGGGCCGGTTCATATCGTGGATGCCCCAATCCTGTCGGCCGTCCGAGCCGGCCCGGGCAAGTGCGCCCAATAATAACAGACCGGCCAACGCCAGAATCCGGAGGTTCGTCATGGCCCGATTCCCGGCTCTTTCTTCAGAGCGACCAGCCGGACCGGTAGTCCTTGTGGACAAACGGATTGGCCTCGGGGAAGTTGGGGAAGACCATTTTTTCGCTGTCCCATTCGAGGACGACTTTCGCGTCCTTGAAGCGGAGCGCGATGTTTCCCAGGAGCATCATCTCGGTCAGCGCGCCCGCGTAGCTGAAGTCCGTCGTCGATTTTTTGCCCGCCTTGATGGCCGCGATCCACTCCTCGTGGATTCCGGGGGAGCGGGGAATGGTCTTGTCGGGTCGCTTGTAATCCTTCATCAGCTGGTCGGGGAGGAGGCGGGGGCTCTCTCCGTAGGTCGAACAGACGAGCATGCCCTTGTCGCCGACAAACAGGCAGCCTCCGCCCTCGTCGCCCATCATGAAGCCGTTAGGGAGGGCGGCCGGCCGGGGCGGCATCAGGCCGCCGTCGTGCCAGGTGAGCTTGACGGGCGGGAACTGGTCGCGGGCCGGGAATTCGTAGGTGACGACCTCGGCCAGCGGATAAGAGTCCTTGGTGAACGGCGTGCCGCTTGCCTGGATCTGCTTGGGAGCGCCCAGGTTGAGGGCCCAGAAGGGTTGGTCGATGAGATGGGCGCCCATGTCGCCGAGCGCGCCCGTGCCGAAATCCCACCAACCCCGCCAGACGAAGGGGTGGTAGGCCGGGTGGTAGGGCCGCCACGGGGCCGGGCCGAGCCATATGTTCCAGTCGATGGTGGGGGGGACGGAGGGGATCTCAACGGGCGCGTTGATGGCCTGGGGCCAGATGGGGCGGTCCGTCCAAACATGGACCTCGCGGACCGGTCCGATGGCCCCGTTCCAGATCCATTCGCAAACGAGGCGCGCGCCCTCCTTGGCGTGGCCCTGATTCCCCATCTGGGTGACGAGGTTTCGGGCCTTGGCTTCCTGGGCGAGAAGGCGTGCCTCCTTGATGGTGTGGGTCAAGGGTTTTTGAACGAAGGCGTGCTTGCCCATCTTCATGGCCGTCATGGCGGCCACGGCGTGAAAGTGGTCGGGGGTCGAGACCGTGACGGCGTCGATATCCTTGACCTTGTCGAGCATCTCCCGGAAGTCGCGGAACTTGGCGGCCCGCTCGAACTTCGCTTTGAGTTCGGGAGCGGGCTCATCCCACTTCAGGAACTTCTCCATCATGACGTCGTCAACGTCGCAGAGGGCGGCGATGTTCTCCGTGCCGCAGCTCGCGATATCCGAGGCGCCTTTGCCCCAGACGCCGATGCAGCCGATGTTGAGCGTGTCGCTCGGCGCCTGGTAGCCGGGGCCTCCCAGGACACGGCGCGGCACGATCATGAAGCCGGCGGCCGCGGCGGTCGCCGTCCGGCCCATAAACTCGCGGCGGCTTATGCGGCCCGGCATCGGGGAATGACCTTTGGGATTGGATGGCATCGCTTATTCCTCCTCAAAAAAACGGATCTTGATAAACATTGATCCTACTATATCTTCACCGACGCGGGGGAGTCAAGACGGATCAACCGGTCTCCGTCTGGTTTGACAAAGCCCGGCGTCGATGATAATAAAATAAACAACGCTTTTTTGGTGCCGGGAGCGCATTCATAAACTTAGAGAGGTGACCGATGAAATGGATGCGTTTCTCTGCAAGACTGATCATCATCCTCTGGGCAGCTTTCTGGATCTTCTTCGTTCTGGCCTCGGTTGTCGGTGTCGGCGAACAGGATAAGGCCGGAATTCGGGTTCGGGAAAGGCTCAAGGGATTCCTGGCCGCGGGCGGCATCATTTTCGTCTGTGCGGGTTCCGTCTACCTCGCCTGGCGCAGATTTCTGGCTGCGGGGCTGACCTTAACCTCAATTGGAATCGTCGCGACGGTCGTTTCTCTTTCGCGTTCGCCCGGTTCCTTTCCGGTCTTCCTGATTATGGGGCTGCCCCCGCTCGTCTCGGGGACCCTTTTTCTCCTGAGTGCGATCGAAAAAAAAAGAAGCAGCCGGGATATTTAATTGATAAGACGGATGAGAATGTTCTTGAAGGAGAGCGGCGTGCTGTGGGCCTGGAGTTCGATCTGGCCCGCGGCATAGATGGACTCGTCCCGTTCCCAGTAATTCTCCATGACGACGCCGTCCACGACCAGGACGCCGTTAAGCCAGACCGTGACCCGGTCGCCCTTCATCAGAATCCGGAAGGTGTTCCAGGTCCCGACCGGGTTATCGGCGGGCCGCAGGGGCTTGGAGGGATGGGTCTGATTGTTGTAGAGGCCGCCCGAGCCCTCGGGCCAGCGGGCCGGGTCCCAGATCTGGACCTGGGGCGATCCGCGCATGTAAATTCCGCTGTCGCCCTGGGGTTCGATCTTCCAGTCGACGAAGAGCTCGAAGTCGGCATAATCCCGGGCCGTGCACAGGCTGTGGCCTTGACCGTCGAAAGCGAGACACCCGTCGATGACCCTCCAGTGGCGTCTCATATCATCGTCGGCCGCGCTCTGGGCTTTCTTGAGCTCTTGGGGAACCATCTTGGCGCGGCTTGGGGGATCCCCGACCAAACCCTTCCAGCCGGAAATGGTCTTTCCGTCGAAGAGCGGGACAAATCCTTCCCGGACGAGAAGAGCGGCGGCATATTCTTCGACCCGCTTCAGGTCGGACTCGAAACGCATTAATGGGGCGGCCTTCTTGAGGGCCAAGGCCGTCTCCATGCCTCCCAGCCCTTCCGCTCCGGAGTCGGGAAGAGCGATCCCGACGACGGCTTCGGCCGCGAGCTCGCGGAGCTCGGGGTCGTCGAGGGCCGAGGCCGCCAGCGCCAAGGATTCAGGGGACCGGCTCCGGCTGAGCGCCTGGAGGACGAGCTTTATTACGCCCGGGTCCGCGGCTTCGGCCCAGACGTCCTTGAGCAGGCCGGATCTGTCCGCGGCGGCCAGGCCGGGATCCCCGGATAAGCGAGAGAGACCCTGGACGGCCAGGTAATGGAGCTTACGGTCTTCGGACTGCTTCAGGACCGAAAGAAGCCCTTCAAGCGCGTCCGGGCTCGGCCAGAGGGAGAGTGAATGAACGGCAACGGCACGGACCAGAGGATCCGGATTTTGGATATCGGCCAGGACGGCCGCCAGGGCTTGCGTCCCCCCGAGCCGGGGTAAAATCCGGATGAGATCGACCCGCTGGGAGCCGGTTGCGGCCACCAGGGCTTTAATAATGGGATCGGCCCGGCGATCGGGATCGGGATTCTGGAGGGCCGCGGCGGCCAGAGCGTTTTGGAGCGGCGCCGTCTCGGCGGCGTCCGCGCTTTTCGTCAGGAGTTCCAAAAGACGCGGCAGGTCCTCGGCGCGGACGATCCGTTCGAGGCCGGCCAGCGCGGCCCGGCTGACTTCTTCCGAATCGCTGCGGATCAATCCCAGAATCCGGTCCGCGTGCGGGCGGGCGCGGCGCTCGGCCAGGACCTCGATGAGCGCGGCTTGGGAAACGGGCGGGACGCCGTCGAGAAGACCGGCCGCGGCGGAAACAGCCCGTTCGGCCGTGATAGAGAGGAGAGCCTCCTTGACGATCGCCGTTTCATCCGGCTCACCCGAGCTTAAGAAAGGAAGAAGCTCGGGCAGGGTCTCTTCTCCGCCAAGACGGGCCAGAGCCGCCATCGCGGCCAGGCGGACGCTCCGGTCGGGATCCTTCAGACCTTCCCGGACGGCCGGGAGTGCCTCCGGATCGCGGCGGCGGCCGAGCATGGCCGTGATCTCGGCCTTCATCTCGGCTTGGGCTTGGGCCCATTTATCCAGCCAGCGGGACGTCGCGTTCGGATGGGAAAGGGTTTCCGCCAGGTCGAGGGCCCTCAGGCGATAATCTTTGTCCGCCGAATCGACGGCGCCCAGGAGGTCGTCCAGGACGGCCGGCCCCAGGATGTCGGAGAGCAGGGACAGCGCTTGGCAGCGAACCGGGCTTTCCGTGGGCTGGAGATAGTTTTTGAGGATACCGCGGCATATCTCCTCAGAGGCTTTCCGGTCGCCGTTTTCTTGAAGGCGCCGGCCGTAGAGGAGGTAGAGCGAAGCTGTTTGGGTTCGCTCCGCGGCCGGAGCGAGCAGCGGGATCCATTCGAAAGCGGCGGCCGCGGCGGGCTCGCCGCTTTGAGCCAAAGCTTCCAGGGCGGCCATTCTTAGCTCTTCATCATCGTCCCGGGCGAGGGGCAGAATCTTGGCGACGGCCCGGCGGCTTCGCATCCGGCCGAGGGTTTGGACGATGGCGACTTGAATATCCGGCGGGGCGCCGCCCAAGGCTTTGATGAGATTTCGCTCCGCGCTTCCGGAGCCGATTACGCCCAGGGCCCGGGCGGCCGGCCCGGCGATCCGCCCGTCGCTGAGGCAGGCCGTCAGGGCATTGACGGATTCCTGCCCACCCACCAGCTGGAGTTCGGCGATGATAAAAGCTTTAACCTCGGCGGAGGAAGCGTTCTTCAGGCCGTCGGCCAGGGCTTTGGCCAAGGCGACCCTTTCATCGACGGCCCCGGGTCTCGCGGTGTGAACGGCCAATGCGTCCAGCGCGAAGCGGACCAGACTGTCGTCGGCGATCCCGGCCGGGGCGAGCCTCGCGCAGAGGTCGGCGACGGTCTTCCGTCCGAGAGACATGAGCTCCGCCGCCAGGGCGTCCCGGTCCGCGACCGTCCGGGCCGGAAACCGGACGAGAATCGAATCGAGGGACGGGCGGTCCGAATCCGTCTCCGCGCGCGCGGCTCCCAACCAGGCGAAAAGGGCCAGCCCGAGGGCGAATGCGGCGATGATCCCGGAGGGGCGTCTTGGGGCCTTCGCGATTCTTCGGGTCATGTCTTGAACGTCCAGGGCGATCGCATCGGTTCGTCGATCAGCCGGTCCGCTTCCAGGTCTCCGCTGAACCGCTCTCGTTCGGGATCGAAGCGGAGACGGCGTCCGAGACGGACCGCGATCTTGGCCAGGTTGACGAGCGTGCAGGATCGGTGCCCGTTGTCCTCGTTCAGCGGAAATTTTCGGCGTTCGCGGACGGCGCGGCTGAAATCAGGATCTTGAGGGGCGGGATCGGGCAGCGAGGCCACGGCGTCCTTGATATTGGGAATATCGGATTCGAATCCGCGATAGAGCTTGCCGGAGGGCCCTTCGAGGAACGGCGCGTGAGGATCGCTGTTTTCGCCGTCGAGAAAAATCTGGCAGCCGTCCGCGTAGCGCATCCGGACCCAACGCCAGGATCCGCAGGCGTCCGGGTGTTGTTGGGGCGCGTCGGCCTCGATCTCGATCGGGCTCGTGCCGTCCTTATCGAGGATGTACTGGACGGGGTCCAGATAGTGCTGGCCCATATCGCCCAGGCCTCCGCCGTCATAATCCCAGTAGCCGCGAAAAGTTCCGTGAACCCGGTGGGGATGGTAGGGTTTCTCGGGCGCCGGGCCGAGCCAAAAATCATAATCGAGGTCCGGTGAGACGGGTTGGGGAGGGAGCCATGTCCTGCCGCTCCAGAAGAATTTCCAGTCGAATCCGGTGGCCCGGCTGACCGTGACCTTAAGCGGCCAGCCCAGGAGCCCGCTTCGGGCGAGTTTCTTGATGGGCTTGACGTCCGTCCCGAAGCCGTAAAAAGTTTCCTCGAACCTGAACCAGGTGTTGACGCGCAGAATCCGGCCGTTCCTCCGGACAGCTTCGGCGAGCTTCCGGCCTTCGCCGATCGTCCGCGTCAGAGGCTTTTCGCACCAGATATCCTTGCCCGCCTCGGCGGCGGCCGCCGCGATCAGGGCGTGCCAGTGGGGCGGGGTCGCGATGTGGACGATGTCGATGTCGGGGCGGGCCAGAACCTCGCGAAAGTCCCGGTAGCCTTTGATGCCGGGGCCGGCGATCTCCAGGGCTTCCCGGAGGTGGCCGGCGTCGACATCGCAGACGGCCAGACGCCTCGAGCCGGGATAGGTCAAGTGGCCCTGCCCCATTCCCCCCACGCCGATGACGGCTTTGGTCAGCTCGTCGGAGGGGGGTGTGAAACCGGGGCCGCCCAGGACGCGGCGCGGGACGATCGTAAGCACGGCGGCGGCCAGAGTCGCCCGCTTCATAAAGCCTCGTCGGTCCATGACTATCTTTCCGGCCATTGCCCTTACTTATCCCGGCCTTTCCGGATTCTCATCCTATATTATCTTTTGTTGTGCTCGGACTTCAATCCCCTCGCGGGAATCCACGGACGTTAGTCCGTGGAGGAGTAGCGAATTCCCCGCTTCGGGGACAGGCAGCAGCCTTGCAGTACTCGGGGCTTCCATGAGTGCGGTTTCGCAGTACTCACGGAGCCGCATTAACGGCTCCATGGGTGCAGCGGTTTCGCAGTGCTCATGAACCGGAAACGGTTCGTGTGCGCGCTCCAACGCCTGCAATGGGCAGATCCCACGGACGTAAGTCCGTG
>JALHUR010000273.1 GCA_022867325.1 Candidatus Aminicenantota bacterium
CCGTCGCCGCCAGCAGGTAAAACCACCAGGTTTTCCAGAAGGGCGGGTGGATGAAAATCCTGATCGCCGCCCCCTTCTAATTCCAGACGCCGTCGCTGTTCGAGCCCTTGACCCGGAATACGTACTTCCCCGGCGGGAGCGAGGTGTAGGAGACGTAACGCCGCTGGCCCACGTAGTTCCAATTTTTTTCGAATCTCTCCATCCTATAGGCGTACAAGCTTTTTTCCGGGGATACGAAATTGAGGGCGGTATACTCGAACGAAATGACGTTGTCGCGGTAGGAAAGATCGATCGCCTCCGTTTCCTCGATCGATCGAGCGAGGATGACCCGGCCGCCCCTCCCCGGCCCGACCGGAACGGATTGGTTGAAGATTTGAAAATCGGTGATCACGATCGGGGGACGATAGGGATTATCCTTGATCGTTTCCGGATCGAAGGCGTTGAACCCGTTGACGCCCCCGAAGAACATCTCCCCGGTCCGGGGGCTCTTAAAGCAGGTATTCCCGTTGAATTCGTCCCCCTGGAGCCCGTCGTTTTTATCGTAGTTCTTAAACAGTTCCTGCTTGGGATCGAACCGGGAAAGGCCCTTGTTGTGGGACATCCAGAGGTTCCCTTGGCGGTCCTCCAAAATGCCGTAAATCGTGTTGTTGGGCAAGCCGTCCGCTTCCGTATAGGCGCGGAACGTTTCCTTTTCGGGGTCGAACTTGTTGAGCCCGCCGCCGTCGGTGCCGATCCAGAGGATTCCCGACGCATCTTCATGAAGGCACATCACATAGTTATAGCTGATGCTGTCGGTCCGATTCGGATCGTTCCGATAATGGACGAATCTGCGGTCCCGGGGATCGAATTTCTCCAACCCTCCGCCGAAGGTGGCGATCCAGAGCCGGCCGAGGCGGTCCTCAAGGATGGAGAATATCCGGTTGTGGCTCAGGCTGCCGGGATCGGAGGGATCATTCCGGAAGCGGGTGAATTTTCGGCTTTTCCGGTCAAAGGCGTTCAGTCCGCCGCCGTCGGTCCCGATCCAAAGAATACCGGACCGGTCTTCGCAAATGGCCCGGATTCGATCATCGCTCAAGGAGGAGTCGTCCTTCGGATCATTCCGATAATGGCTGAATGTTCCCTTGAGGGGATCCAAAAGGTCCAGGCCGCCTCCGTAGGTCCCGATCCACAGGGCGCCCGACCTGTCTTCCCTGATTTTCCTGATCCTGTCGCTGGCGATGCTGCCGCGATCGGCCGGATTATGGAGATAGACGCTGAAGCGATTTGTCCGGCGATCGAACTTGTTCAAACCCCCGCCGAAGGTGCCGATCCAGAGGATTCCGTTTTTATCCTCGCAAAGCGAAACGACTTGATCGCTGCTCAACGAATTCGCGGCTCCAGGGTTCTTCCTGTAATGAACGAATTTTCGGGTCCCGCTGTCGACCTTGCTGATCCCGCCGGAAAAGGTTCCGATCCACAGGGAACCCGCCCGGTCTTCAAAGACGGCCCTGACGCTGTCGCTGCTCAGGCTCTGAGCGTCGTCGGGATCGTTTCGATAGCGGAGGAAACCTGCCGTGGCCCGGTTGAAGACATTGAGGCCCAGATCGGTCCCCACCCATAATCTTCCGGCACGATCTTCATAAACGGCCCGGACGTCGTTATGACTGAGGCTGTCCTGATCGTCGGCGGAGCTTTGAAAGCGGGCGAAGGCATTTCCGGGCTTATCGAACCGGTTGAGTCCGTCGGCCGTTCCGACCCAGAAAACGCCTTCTTTGTCCTCGAACAGGACGTTGACGACGTTGCTGCTCAAGCTCCGCGGATTCCGGGGTTGGCTGTGGAAGCGAACGCATTTTCCGCTTTTAGGGTCCAGCCGATTCAACCCGTTTTGGGTCCCCACCCACATGCCTCCGGACTTGTCCTCGAACAAAGCCTGCACCCGGTTGTCGCTCAAACTCTGGGAATCTTGAGGGTCGTTTTGATAGCGGACGAATTTCCCGGTCGAACGGTCAATCCGGCCCACTCCCCCGTTGTCGGTCCCGACCCAGAGCGCTCCGCCGCGATCTTCAAGGACGGCCCTGACGTGGGGATGATTGAGGCTGGCCGGATCCTTGGGATCATGAAGGTAGCGGGTGAATCTTTCCGTCTTGGTGTCGAGCTTATTGAGCCCGTTGTAGGTGCCGATCCAGATATTCCGCTCGCGGTCCTCATACAGGGCCCAGATGCTGTTGTTGCTCAAACTGTTGGGATTTTGCGGCAAGGGCCGGTATATTTTAAAGCCGTATCCGTCATGCTTGTTCAGACCATCCTCGGTGCCGAACCACAGGAATCCCTTTTGGTCCTGGAGAATGCAATTGACGGTGCTCTGGGAAAGGCCTTTCTCTATCGAAATACGCTGGAACTTGACGGCGTTTTCATCGGCCCCAAGGCCGTTCGCCATCGTGAACACGATGAAGGGGAAAAGAAAAAAGCGTTTTTTGACACTCATTTATCCCTCGGCTTAAGAGGCATTTTGCCGCCCGCTTTTTTTATAATATCTCCCGTTGCGGGATGAGTCAAGAACCCGATGACGATCTTATGCACGATAAAAGGAACAACCCCTTGACAGACCCGGCGCCCGGTGCTATCTTTCACAAACAAGGTGGCATCGAGAATGGATAAGATTGTCCGCTTCGGGGTATCGCTCGAGAAAGGCCTTCTCGGAAAGTTTGATGCCCTTCTCGAGGAACGCGGCTATTCCAGCCGCTCCGAGGCGCTCCGGGACCTTATCCGCCAGTCCCTGATCGAGAAGGAATGGCGGGAGGGCGCGGAAGTGGCCGGCGCCGTCACGCTTATCTACGATCATAATCGCAAGGACCTCGTCGGCCGGATCACCGACATCCAACACGACTGCCCTCATCTCATTATCTCAACCCAGCACATCCATCTCGATCACGATCACTGCCTGGAGATCATCGCCGTCCGGGGAGGATCGGAAGAGGTCCGCCGCCTGGCCGATTCGCTCCGATCGATCAAGGGCGTCAAGCACGGCACGATCAACATGTCGAGCACAGGGAAGGACCTGGAATAATTTTTTTGCCCGATGGTAGCACGAATGTTAAAAATAATAACACACAAGGAGATAACCTCATGAAAATCGCAGGTATCCGGGCCGCGTTGATGATCGGCGCCGTCGCGGCCGCGCTGGCCCTGTCGCCGGCTGTTTCGGCTGGACAAGACCCGGCCTCGGACCAGAAGCCGAAGGACAAGAAGATCAAAAGCGAAAAGGCCAAGACGGACACAGAGGACACGACCAAGCTCTTCCAGCTCAACCCGGTGACGATCGACGTCATCGAGTTCCTGCGCGACAAAGACGTCCCGAACATGACCATCGTTAAAACGGAGTTTTTTCCGATGACGATCGGCCTGACGCTCGACGCGGCGCTCGAGAGGCAGTCCGGCCTGGACGTCCAGCGCATCCAGGAGATCGGGACGGCCGTGGACGACGAATCGATCAAGATCCGCGGCCTGGGGGCCCGGAGGATCAAGGTCCTCAAGAACGGCCGGCCGCTCAATTCCTCGGGCGTCGCCGGAGGCTATTTCATCGACTGGACCATGATTTCCCTGGCGAACGCCGACCGCGTCGAGGTCATCAAGGGCGTCGGCGATCCCCGCTACGGGAACGTTCTGGGCGGCGTCATCAACCTCATTTCCAAAAAGCTGACCGCCCGGCCCGGAACCGAGGTCCAGACTTCCTATGCCAGCTTCAACACGGCGGCCCTCAACCTCTATCACGGCTTCAAGCCCGGAGCGTTCGAGTATTCGCTCTCGGCGGGATATTCGCGGAGCGATGGATATCTCCGCAACGGCGACTTGAGCTCCCGTAACGTCGATCTTCACCTGGGCTATGATTTTTCTTTCAAGGGCCGGTTGACCGCGGACGTCGGCTATGCCCGCATCCGGAAAGGATTCGCCGTCGGGAACCGCCGATCCAAGCTCTACGGCGACCCGCTCTACGACGCGCCGGCCGATCCGGCCTTCCCCGCCTCGGACGGCGAGATCATGTACGGCGGGATGGGGGCCGGCGCCGAGCCGGGGAGCTGGTGGGATAAAAAGAAATGGACGGCGGACGTCAACTACGAACAGGCCCTCGGAGATCGGGGATTCTTGTCCGCCCGCTACTGGCGCAACCAGGGAGACCGCGAGGCCTTCAACACCCGGAAGGCGGCCGGCCGCGCTTTCCATAAAGCGTTTTTCGACGACCGCTCCCAGGGGTTTTCGGCGGGGTACCGGCACGTCCTGCCGGGCCACGGCTTCGCGTTCGGCCTGGACTACGGCCATCTTAACGACGACGGCGACAAGAATCTCGGAGATGATTTCCGCGAGCCGTTCCGGAACGGCTCCTACGTGTCGACCAAAACCCTGGAATTCTACGGAATGGACGACATCCGGCTCGCCGGCGACAAGCTCTCGATCGTCCCCGGCGCCCGCTATCTGTCCTATCAAGGACTCGCCGGCCCGCAGGGCGTCGTCGAGGGACTTCCCAACCTCAAGCGCGCGGGCTGGGCGCCGTCCCTGAAGCTGACCTACGCCTATGCGCCGGGGTCCCTGGCCTATATCAGCGCGGCCCGAGCGCTGCGCATGCCGGCCGCGCCCGAGCATTTCTGGCATTACGACTACGACAGCGGCGTGGACACGAGCGGCCTGCCCTTTCGCGAGGAGGACGGACTGCTCATCCAGGCGGGCTGGCGGAGCGTCCTGCCGGGAGGAACGCAGATCGAGGTTGCGCCGTACTATTACCGGATCCGCCGTTACATCCAGTTCGACCTGATCAATTTCGTGGCCTACAACATCGACCGGGCGGATCTCTACGGTCTCGAGATCGAGGCGAGCCGATCATTCGGCAACGGTTGGTCGGCCTTCGCCAACTATTCCTTCCAGCGGAGCCGGACCGAAGGCGATCCGTTCATCGGGCTGTTCGTCAACGCCGAGGACCGCGGTTTTCGCGGGCTCCCCGGCCTGCCGGAGCATAAGACGAACGTCGGGGTCCAGTATAAAACCTCCAAGGGGACGTCGGCGGCGCTGTTCGCCCAGGCGATTTCCGGCCAGAAGGTCATCTACAACAACAACACGCTCTACAATACCGACCTCCGTCTCCGCAGCCAGGCCGGGTTCGTCCGGCTCGACCTCGAGGCGAGGCTGCCGGTGGCAAAAGGATTCGAGGCGAGCTTCTTTTTAAGGAATCTCCTCGATGCCTCCTACCAGGAGCGCTTCGGTTATCCAGCGGCGGGCCGCAATCTCGGCCTGTCGATCAAGGCGGGCATTTAGAACGGCCGGCGTCGGCGAACGGGTCAGATAATTTCCAGTTTGTCCTTCTCCGGGAGCTTCGGGAAGGGCGCGTGGGGTTCCTGCTGATACCAGTAACCCACCGAGGCGATGTCGTCCTGGAGGGGCAGGTAGCGCCCCCCCGACATCCAGCCCAGGGCTTGGATCGTGACCTTCAGGTTTTGGTCGAACCGAATCGGATCCATAATATGCCAGCGGTAGAGGCCGAAGCGCTGTTGGACCTGATAGTGACCGTCGCCGCGGATGACCTGGGGGAGCCCGCAATAGGGCGTCGTGAATTCGTGATACTGGATGGAGCCGTCGGGCGCCTTGGCGTCGAAATCGTACGAGCCGCAGAAGTAGTCCTCGGTCCCCGTGCCGCAGATCGTCGGGAACTCCTTGTCGCCGTCGAGGTAAAACTTGATCTCGCCCTCGCCCCACCAGCCGTTGTTGTTGACGCCCCAGGCCATGTAGGTGCCGACGTAGTGGCCCCAGCCCTTGACGCCGTCCAGGATGGTGTAGACTCTCTTATACGGCAACGGATTGACGCGCCGGAACTGGGCGTGGAAATAGGCCGCGTCGGCCGGGACCTCTGTCTCCGTGTAGTTGATCTGGTAGTAGACCGTGAATTTGTCCTCGGCGATATTCTCGAGCGTGACCTTGAATCCCTTGCGGAAGGGCATCTCCCAGTAGCAGTTGAAGGCGCTCCCCGGGTTGACGCAGACGGGCAGCGACGACACCTGGGCATATTGGCCCCAGCCGCTGGCGAAGAAATCGCCCACCGGGCATTCGATGGAGGGCTCTGTCTCGCCGTCCCAGTAGAAGCGGATGATGGCGAAGCGCCAATTACCGGCCGGGGTCAGCCAGATCTGCTGAATCGCCCCCTGGCCCTTGACGTCGGCTATGACGAACGTCTCCTTGGGATTGATCCGGACGTAGGGCGAGACCTTCCAGCCCTGGCCCAGATCCCGGGCCGCGTTCTTGGCAGGGCCGTCGATGGACATGCCCGCCTTGCCCTTCTCGCCCGTGAAGTTCTCCGGGCTGACGGACCGGGTCTTGGCATGGGACAGCCGGGACAGGTTGCCCAGGTTCATCGAGAGACCCTTAAAGGCCTTATCGTCCTGCTGGCCGGAGCCGAGCGCGGCCAGGGTTGAAACGAGAACGGCCGTGACCAGGAGTCCCAGGGTCGCTCTAAGCCAGGGAGAGACCCGCCGTTCCGAGCGCGCTTGTTTCATCATATCCTCCTCCTAGAAGGGATTTCGCCACTGGTATCGATTCGATACGCCGATCGGCCCCATTTTAATCCATCTGAATTTAGGGACACAACAGCTATTTCGGGCCGCCGCCTTCCCGATCGCGGTCGGATTTCTACCCGCCTTTTTTGCGGCGGGCGATAAATTGATCGAGCGAAACGGCGATCTCCGGAAATTGGTCCAGAATCTGTCTGTCAATCGTGACCAGCGGTATATCCAAATCTTTGGCTAATGCAACAAATTCGCAATCATAGGCCGAACAGGTACTCGCAGCCGCCAAACTGAGAACTTGATGCGATGTGACCTCATATTCTCGATCCAGCATCAGACGCGACGCTTCTTCCATTATTTGTTGCGCTTCCGCCAGGCTGAGAAGCCCTTTTCGAACATAATAGGCCAGAACATTGCGCAGTTCGCTTCGCCAAAGCAGCGGGGCGGCCCAATCCGGATCTTTAAGAAGCGCTCTTTCCGCCTGGGCGGATCGATCGCCGGTCAGATATAGATATCCGATGATATTCGTGTCGACGACGATCATATCCGGCCCGTGGTTTTCGCCCGATTCAATTCTCCATCGCTGATCGAGTGGCCGGACGTTTTTCCGCGCAGCTTGCGGGCGTTCGCCAGCAGAACGTCCGGATTGATCGGCCGGCCGAGAACCGCTTTTTCAATGCAGGCGATGATCTCGCTGTTGATGCTTCGATGGCTCGTTTTAGCCGATTGTTTCAACTTGTCGTAAATTTCTAAGGGGATTTTTTTCACGGTAATCGTAGGCATGCCTTACTCCATAATGGTTCCATTTTGGAACCATTATGATATCACCAGAGAGAATTGTCAATAAGTATTTTATTTCGACGCGGACCACGGAGATTTTCATCACTTCTATAGACGCTCGGATTGATCTACCGTCTCAGCCGTTACAAGCCATTTCATCTCTAAAAAGAGCCGCTCCTTTATTGACAGCTCTCCGGATGCCGTATATGCTAAGGAGTGTCAGCGCGGCCTAAACCAAACATCAAAAAATCGGCATCTTATATCGTGGAGGTATCCCATGAGATCGGCACCTAAAATCGCCTTTGGAGCGATCGCATTCGCGGCGGCTTGTCTGATCCTGGTGTCGGGAGCGCGCGCCCAGACTCCGGACTTCAACCTGACGTTCGACAACAACAGCTTCATCGCTTACGTCCTGACGGCCGTATCCTCGACCAAGGTTTATTCCGGCACCCTTCCCGCCGAGAATCCAAAGTTGAACCTGATTGTCGGCAGGCGGTACGGCATTCAGGTCGTCCACTATACGAGCCACCCCTTCCAGGTCGTGGCTAAAGGCGCGACGTCCGCCTCGGACGTGGTGCTCCTGGGCCAAGGCGCCGCGAGCGGCTCGTTCGAATCCGATTCCGCCGTCGCCTGGACGGACAGCGGCGGAACCGTCGCATTCACGGCGACGCTCGCCCTCGTCCAAGCCATGAAGGCCTCGAGCGCGACTCCGGGTTACAGGTGTCAAATCCACCCGTCGACCATGCGCGGCTCGTTCACCGTCTACGGCGACGGCGTCCCGATCGCGGATCCCATTCCCCAGCGGATTGCCAAAGGTTCCGTCGTCGTCGAGCTTCAGGAGGTCGCCAAGGGTCTCGTGTCGCCGCTGGGCCTGGTCGCTCCCAACGACGGCAGCAAACGCCTGTTCGTTTATGACCAGGCCGGCCGGGTCTGGATCATCGCCGACGGCGTCCGGCTTACGAAGCCGTTTCTCGACGCTCGCTCCCGTCTCGTGAAATTGACGGCGAGCTTCGACGAGCGCGGTCTGATCGGATTCGCGCTCCACCCCGACTTCGCCAAAAACGGGAAGATCTACACGTTCACCTCCGAGCCGGTCGGTCCCAAGGCGGATTTCAGCACGACCATACCGGCCGGGGAAAAGTTCAACTGCCAGTCGGTCATCGCCGAATGGAAGGTCAGCGCCTCCAACACCAACGTCATCGACAAGGCGACGCGCCGGGAGCTTTTCCGCCTCGACAAGCCCCAGTTCAACCACAACGGCGGACAGCTCCTGTTCGGACGCGACAAGCTCCTCTACATCGCGATCGGCGACGGCGGAGCGGCCGACGACCAGGGCTCCGGGCATGGGGCGGACGGAAACGGACAGAACATCGAGGTCGTCTACGGGAAGCTCCTCCGCATCGACGTCCAGGGCACGAATTCGGCGAACGGGCATTACGGGATTCCGGCCGGCAACCCCTTCGTGGGCAAGCCCGGGCTGGACGAGATCTACGCCTACGGGCTCCGCAACCCCTACGCCTTCAGCCTTGACAAGAAGACCGGAAAGATTTACGTCGGCGACGTCGGACAGAACGACATCGAGGAGATCGACATCCTGGCGAACGGCGGCAACTTTGGATGGCGTCTCAAGGAAGGCAGTTTCAACTTCGACCCGAACGGGTCCGGAGAGGGGTTCGTGACGGGCACTCCCGTCGAGCCCTTGCCTTCCGGCCTGATCAACCCCATCGCCCAGTACGATCACGACGACGGAACGGCGATCATCGGAGGCCACGTTTACCTGGGCACGGCCATTCCCAAATTGGCCGGACGCTACGTCTTCGGCGACTTCGGGACCTCGTTCGCCACCCCTTCGGGACGGCTCTTCTACCTGGATGCGTCCAACAATATCCGCGAGCTTAAAATCGGCAAAACGGCAAGGCCGCTCGGGCTGTGGCTGCGCGGGTTCGGCAAGGACCTCAAGGGAGAAACCTATGTCCTCGGAACTCAGAACTTGGGGCCGAGCGGCGCGACGGGCCAGGTTCTCAAGATTGTCCCGGTCGGGGCCGTATAGGTTGGGAGAACTTTATCTCGCGGCGTTCGAAGCTTAGGCGAAGAGCTCGCGATCGCGTATCTTACGAGCGTTGGTATAGGACTCCTCCCACCAAGCCTTGTCCGCCTGTTTTCGCGGAGGCTTGGTCAGCGCGAGCTTCTTCTTGGCCTTCTTCGCCTCCTGCTGAACCACTCTGAAATGGTAGTGGTCGAAGATACGCAGAGCCTCGATCACGTAGGAAACCGCGATCCGGCGGTCTCGGATGAGAAGCACGTTTTCGCCGTTCTTGGTGTCGGCGGGCACGGAGAAATTGTAGGATCCCAGGTAGACCCGGGCGGTCGGCTTGTCGAAATCCACGACAACGAATTTATGGTGCAGGCGATTGCCGCCGCCTCCCCTCGGCTCCGATTTGAACGGCTCCGGGACGGTCTTGCCGGCGAGCGCGGAGGGATAAACCGGCGTCACATTGCCGTCCGGCTTTTGCAGGTCGATACCCCCGACTTTCCGGTCGGAAACGCCATAGACGAAGATCGTCTTATCCTTCGTGACCTTCTTGATCGCATTCAGCATGACCCCGGGGGTCTGGTAGAGAAAGGCCAGCGAATAAAAGAGGCACGACGTGCTCTTCGGGCCGATGTCGTCGGCGATCGATTGCAGCAGCGCGTTCGACCCGGAGTGCGGAGAGAAGGCCACTTTTGCGTCGATCCCGGCAAGTCCGAGGTCCGCCCATTTCGCGGAGTCCGTCTTGCCGAAGCCAGACGGCGTTTCGTTGTTCCAATAAGCGTCGAACGCCTTCAAGAACAGCTTGACCGCGCTCTTGCCCCGCAGAACGAGGGCGTTGTTGGATTGAACGAAGAAGCCGCGCCAGGTGAAATTGGTCGAACCGCAGACGACCGCCTTGGTTTCCGGCCCGTCGACCACGATGGTCTTGTTGTGCTGCAGCTTGCCCATGTGCTGTCGCTTCACGTTTAGCTTCCCGGCCGAAGCCGCCAGGAGCTTCTCGGCCTGGGTCTCCGCAGAATGCGGCTCGCCGTGTGAACCGCTGTCATCGATGATCACCTTGAGCCGCGAGCCCATCTTTTCGAGACGCGCTACGACATCGGGCTCGCTCAGGTCGTAGGCCACGACCCGGACCTGGGCCTTCTTGTCGACAACGGCCTGGTCAAGCACCTCGAGGATGGCATGCCGCGCCTCGAAACCCATCCATGCCAGCGCCTCCTCGGCCTTGGGGTGGGTCGGAACGAACTTCAATCCTTCGTCCGCTTTCTTCGGCAGCAGCTTGGAGATCGGCGCGACGGACTCATATCGATCGACGAAGGCCTGGGACGACACGAAGCCGCGGGTGAAGGCGACGTTGAGTTTGCCCGGATAGGTCTCGCGGCGGAGCTCGATCGCGGCCGTCTGCGCCTCGCCATAGCTCAGTTCGTCCTGGTCGTTCATGAAGACCGGCGTGACCTTGTAGACGAATTCCCCGGCCAGCTCGGCGTTGCGCGGAAAATGCACCCAGCGGAACTTTTGGATCGGCGAGCGCAAGGTCGAGAGGCGGTTCGCGTCGACCTTGTCATCGGGGCCCGGAAAGCTCAGCCGGTTCTTGAGAGCATAGAATTTGTCGCCGCCCGGCTCCTTGTATTCGATCGCGAAGCCGACGAAGTTCTTGGGGGGCTTCCCGTTCCTCCAATTCATCGCAACCAGCGTCATGCCGTCGCCGCGATGAAGCTTCAGCGTGAATTGCGCCTCCGCATTCAGACCACAGACCTGAAATTCGCTTGCCATGGCACATCCTCCTTGGTTTCTATCGAGATAACTTACCCCTCTCTCTCAATTAAAGAGTAATTCCCTCTTCCGGAAAAGTCAACATATTGTGGATACCCAAAATTGCCGATAGAAGTGGGCGAGGAATTCCGGGACATGAACCGAATCTCTGAATTCGGTATCGTGTCCCAGGAATTCCGGATATCACCCGACTTTCACTGGCGGGTCACTTTTTTTCGTGTTTGGGCTCCGTCGCTGAGGGTATGGAGGCTTCGGCAGTTCCGTTGCATATTCTGGCCCCATTCCGGCCACAAAGACATATAAGTAAACTCCCGCGTCGCTTCGCTCCGACTGGTGGCCGGATTAGCCAGAATGCGCAGGCTGTGGAAATAATTTCCTGGCAAACGCGGTGGTAATAAGCTTCAGTTTTTCGTACTCTGCGCGAGATATTAGGTAGAGCTCTTCCTTTCTTAGATTTGGATAATATTGATAGCTCATTGTAATTTTATCTCTCAATTTGGCCCATGGCTAAATTGGCTGACAAAATTACAATAAGCTTCCAGGGAGAAAATGGCAATCCCACAGCGGCCTATTTGCGGGAAATCCCGCCGGCGAGATCAGATCCCCAGGCCTTCGCCCGCTCCAGCTCGCCGTCCCAAAGGGGGCCGTACTTCCCCTTTACGAAGAAGCGCTGGGCTTTGGCGATCGGGCTGTATCCCGAGCTCTCCAGCGTCGCTTTGCTCCGACACGTGGCCTGTTTAGACCAGAATCGGTGGCCAGATTCGCCAGAGTACGCAGCCCCGGTCGTTCAAACCTATCCCTGCTCATGAATGCTTTCTCGGCACGGGCCGTCCCCCCGGCAAGATTACAGCCAGCTTTTCTTGAGCCAAATGAGTCCGTCCGGTTTTACAAAGAAGCAGCTTAACTTATTTTCAGGATAGCCAATACTCTTCCGAGTAGCTTCTCAGCGGATTCTATGACGGCTCGAGCGCCGCTTTCAGAAAACTTGAGGCCGTAATCCGCTTCCTGACGCAAATACATACCGTGCTCGAACTCCTGCAATAAGGATCGTTCGATTTCATTCGCATAGAGTTCTCTTATCGCCGCTAATAATGCATAATGGCTCTTCTCTCTAAAGCCTTTTTGGAATAAAAGGGCTCTTGCGCTGTGGAACATCGCATAATAGCCCTGGATGGTCGCCCACTTATGCTTCTTGAGATTAAGGGATTCCTTCGCATCTTTCTGGTCAGCCTTCGCGGCCGCGATCTCCTTCACGACCAGTTTGCGGTCGGGCCTCATTCTCGTCAGCTTGCGTTCCATAAGCAGCTTTTGGATCACCCGGCTCAGGCCGTTTCCCATAATACGATCCCCCTATCTATTCGTTCAAAAAGAGGCTTGTCCTCTTTCCTCATTCTCGCGAACTCTTCCATGGAAACGAAGATGGGTGCTATGGGCCTTTCGCTCTTACGGTTGAAAGCGCTTACTCTATTTTGAGCCAGTTTTTTTTCATCCGTTAGGATAAGGATATCGATGTCGCTCTCTGCTACATCCGTCCCTTCCGCGCAGCTCCCGAAAAGAATGATCCTCCTCGCGCTCTCCTTGAGCCCTTGGACGAATAACCTCAAGACCCAGATGTTGAGGAGGGCTTTCATCTGCTTAACGAACGGGTCGTCCGCGTTGAGCCGATAAAAGACCATGCGGCCTTTCTCCGCTCTAATCAGGAGCGCGAGCGACGCCAGCTGCCTCAAGATCTTATTTGCGGAGCCCTTGCTTATTTTAACCCTTCTCAGCACTTCCCTCTCATGGTACTCGGCGGCCGGATGGGCGAAGAAAAACTCCAACACCTTGAGTGTGGTCGGCTTAATGAAGTCTAATTTTGTGGGCATATGCTCATTAATTTATGCTAAGAGTATAATATTTTGACCAACGACTGTCAAGCCCGTGCTCCCATCGCCTTTGCGAGCTCCGCTCCCCATGCTTTCGCTCGCACCAGCTCGCCGTCGCGGAGAGGGCCGTACTTCCCCTTTACTATGAAGCGCTGCGCTTTGGCCATCTGGCTGAATCCTGCGCTCTCCAGCCCGCGTGCGATCGCCCCCGTTGCGCCTCCCGGCGACAACCTGAATCGGGTCTCGAACGCCGCCGAGCGGCCGCTCCCCTTGGGGAGAGCATCGAGCCAAGAGCGCATCGACGGCTGCGTGAGGTCGGGCGCCACCCGCTCCTTTCCCGCGCTCGCGCCGATGGTCTTGAGCATCTTGTCCGTCGGAAGCCTGAAGCCCAACACCGGAGCTCCGACCACGAGGAGGTCGGCGCCCGCTATCGCCACCCCTGTGGCCTGGGCGGTCGAGAGAGCTTGCGCCCCGGGGCCGATTCCTTCCGCGATGGCACGCGCGACGGCGGCGGTGTTCCCCCAGAGAGATTCATACACGACGATGGCTTTCATGGCATTCACCTTTCTGCAGGCGGCCGGCTCCCCATGGAACCGTTATTTTTTCAGGGCCTCGATCTTTTCCGGCGTGGCCAGAATGGCGCGGACGACATCGACGGCCAGATAGGCGATGACGAACCCGATATAACTCAGGAAAGGCACCAGTCCGGAAAAGACAATCACACGGCCCGTGTAGAGCGCTCTCTTCCAGTCGGCCAGGAGCCGGTATTCCGAGCCGAAGCTCCCGAAGGCACTAATGGCCAGCAGCACAAAGCCGGCCGCGATCCCGATCCCGAAAAGGATTGGAACCAGGCGCATGAAGCCCTTGATGAAGAGAACGATAATCCCGATTGCCTCCCGGCCGGCCGAATGTTTGCCCCCGGTCTCGGTGGATACGGTTTCGGGATTGAAGACGACGATGGCAAAAAGCTCGAGCAGGATGAATAGGGCCGAGCCGACGAGAATAAACCGGATTCCCGCGCCCTGGATCGACCGGATCGCGCCAAGGACAAAGGCGATCAGGCCTCCGATGACGGCCAGCAGGCCAAGGCAGTCGAGGAAGGCCTTGGAGGAAAGCGAGCTGGGATTGTTCTCGATCAGGGAGTCCCCGGTCGCGGCGAAACGGTGGGCGGCGTATTGGACGACTAGGACGAGAACGACCCAAGCGATTCCGTAGAGGAAAGCGGAGAAAGAATCGAGGCGGATGGCCACGATGAGCGAGAAGAGGAAGCCGAGAGCCGCGGCGGCCAGAAGTCCGATATGGCCGATTCGGAATATCCAGCGGACGGCGAAATCCAGGATGTTCCGACTGAGCAGCTCTTTGGTCGAAACCAGGACTTTCTCCAGGACGGCGACGCCCCACAGCCGGACGGCCTTCGTCTTGTCTTGCTTCTTTTCTTGAACCATTGTTCCCTCCTTCACTATTCCTCCACGGACTAACGTCCGTGGAATCCCGCGAAGGGGATTGACGTGGTTTTATTATACACTGAATTCGTTTTCCGCCGCCCCACAGCTTCCGGTTGCTGCCTTCACTAGCCGAAGGCTTTGGTAATCTAGCATTCCGCTTTATCGGCTTGGGGGTACACTCTCCGCGACCAATAACAGACTTCGGAACTCTCGAAAACTTCCTAAAGCGACAGAATCCCCCCAAGTCCATGTTCAAGCGGTGGTTGGGTGCGTTTCATCTTTACCGAATAGTTGTAGGCGCGTAGCGATAGAATAAATCAGCACAATCGCACCTTCCTCTGCTAAGGTAGATATTTCGCTTGGGAATAGCTTGTCCAAGTATCATTTCAGACCATCTACCCACTTTTTCAACTTCGTCTCTATATTCTGAATCTGTATAACCCATGCTGAGTTCTATATGCTTTCTTAGGAAGAAACAAATAAAATCTGCTAACTGAATTAGACCAACATCTTTCGAATCAACGAAGTGGGGAATATCAACTATCTGGCTAAATTTTTCTTGAGCCGGTTTTTTATCATAATAACTGTCAGTCCAATCCGGCGCACTCAATAATAAATCAGTAAATCGTTTTTTCTCCCTATTCTCATTGTCAAAAATCAAAGTGCAATGACCTGTATGATTAACTGTTCTATTTCTCCCTCTCGGTGCGCCTTGATGGCTTTTTTGAATTGATAAAGACAAGTGGAGAGCCATAAATCGCCAAAGAGTTTTAATATCAGTAAAATATGGCTCGTTTTTAAAACGACTATAAAAAAGAGATTTGTCAACGGCCGTATAAACGATAGAATGTCTCCTTTGCTGAAGCCATTGAAAAATAGCGTCAATTATTGCGCTTCTCTGCCTTCCTTTCAAATCTCTCCAGGGACTATTTCCAGAGTAAAAATCTTTGGTATGAATCTCATTAATTTCCCGCCCAATTATTTTGCTGAGTGCTTTGAGCAATCGATTCCAATGTTCTTTGGTTAACCGCATTCTGTGAGAGTCGGCAACAATGCCAACCATCACTGCAACTGGCTCACTTCCTATGCCACTTTCGTCAATATAGATAAATTTCATTATATATTTAATAACCTTTCGGGAAGTACCCAACGCCCACGTTCAGCGGCGGGGCCGCGTGGCGCGCCCCTTGCCCGCAACCTTTCGGGGAGATGTGGGCGGAGCCACATCGCAAGGGGCGTGTGACGCGGAACCGTCCGCTGCAACGCGAGGTTAGGCAGCGTCGTCGCAATACCCATACAGAACATGAGTTACAACCTCCCTTCTTGGATTTCTCTTCGGATGAACGCATTGAAGGTGCTGAAGCTGGAATTCCACTTTAGAATTGCCTCGGCACCATGCTTCTCGCGGTATCGATCGACCCTGCCACGGAGTTCGTGCGGTATTAGTCTGTCCTCTCCAGACACGTGGGTTGTGTCATTCGGATCACCGTACATAGGAAACATGTGGCGAACCCTCCGCATTGCCTCATCAGCGTCCATACCCTGTTCTCGGAAACTCAGGAAGTTCGCGTAACGAAAAACCTCTTCTGACCACAGCACCATTCTGCGTTGAAGATCGTGGAGATTCCACCACTCCGAAATATCCTCGTCTTTCGCACCCTCATTTCTGGCCTTCGTTACGATCCGAACATCAACCGGCGTTCCCTCTCTCGCTTGAAGGATTAGGAAGTCGCCGAAGTTCTCACGCAGATCGGCAGTGCCCTCCTCTTGCCCCTTCTGTTTGCAACCCGCAATCACGTCTCTGACCAGTTTCCTTGCTTCGGCTGGGGGAACGCCAAACAGATCCTGTTGAAAAGCCGTGTAGGTCTCCTCAAGTTCGCGTTCGATTTCATCTGACTTGGATCTCTTGATCTTGAAGCGATCAAAAAATGACATCGTGTGCCCTCCGCACTTCTACTTGGAGTTGAGATGCCTAATATTGATTATATCGATCCATATAACACCCTAAACATGGTCTCGATTGCCATATAAGACGCCTTCGGAAAAGGCCGTGGTTCGCGTCTAAACTGTTCGATCTCAATCTGATACATCATCTCGCCGTTTTTATCAAGGCATCTTAGCAGAGAGTAGATCATTTTGCCCGGCCCTTTCGATTAAAGGGTAATACCAGCGTTTGAAAAAGTCAACATATTGTAGATGCCGGCAAATTTGTTATAATGAGGCGCCGCTAATGATAAATTTCAAAAACGCTTTAAAAGAAAAGATTTACAAAAAACTCCAGGACGCTTATCCGCTATCCCTCGCGGATATCGAGCTCAATCCCGCGCCGCAGCAGAAGCTGGGCGACTATGCCATAGCCTTCCCTTTCGGGCTGGCCAAGAAGCTCAAGCAGCCGCCCCGCAAGATCGCCGAAGCCATCGCTCCCCTGCTCTCCGGTCTCGAGGGAGTCGCCAAAATCGAGGTCGCGGGCGGAGGCTACGTTAACCTGTTCCTGGATCGGGCCGCCTTTTTCTCTGGAGCCCGGCGCGCAATCGTCAGCTCCGGCCTCTCGCCCCAAGAGCGCAAGATCATCGTCGAGCATACCAACATCAACCCCAACAAGGCCGCTCACATCGGCCATCTCCGGAACGCCTGCCTGGGCGACACGCTGGTCCGCTGTCTGAAATACTCCGGCGAAATCGTCGAAATCCAGAATTACATCGACGACACGGGCGTCCAGGTCGTGGACGTCGTCTACGGCTTCATGGAGCGCGAAAAGAAATCCCTCGCCGCTGTCGAAGCCCTTCCCGGAAAATTCGATTATTACTGCTGGGACCTCTACGCCCGGACGGCGTCCTTCCTGGCCGAGCATACGGAGGCCCAGCCGCGCAAGACCGCGATCCTCAAAAACATCGAGCACGGCGACGGCCCGGAAGCGGCCATGGCCCGCCACATCTCACGGCGGATCATCCGGGCGCACCTGGCCCCAATGAAGCGCCTGGGCATCGGCTACGACGTCCTCCCCTGCGAGAGCAGCATCCTCGGCCTCGAGTTTTGGGAAAAAGCCTTCACGACCCTGAGACAGCGTCAGGCCATCTACCTTTCAACCGAGGGAGAAACAAAAGGCTGCTGGGTCATGAAGCTCGAGGACGAGCCCGACAAGGAAAAGATCATCGTCCGCTCGGACGGGACCGTGACCTACGTCGGCAAGGACATCGCCTACCAGCTCTGGAAGTTCGGGCTCCTCGAACGGGACTTCCACTACGAGCCGTTCCACGAGGAGAGCGGCCGCACGCTCTGGATTACGACGACCGTACCCCATCCGGGGACGCCCTCGTTCGGCGCCGCCTCCAAGGTCTATAACGTCATCGATACCCGGCAGTCCTACCTCCAGAAAGTCGTCTGCCAGGGGTTGCGCTCCCTCCACTTCGATGCGCAGGCCGCGAAATCCGTCCACTTTTCCTACGAGATGGTCGCCCTCTCACCCAAGAGCCTCAAGGAGCTGGGCCAAGTTCTTGCCGACGAGGACAAGGACAAGGCCTTCCTCGAGGTTTCGGGACGGAAAGGGTTGGGCGTCAAGGCCGACGATCTCCTCGATCGGCTGGAGGAGAAGGCCCTGCTGGAAGTCGAAAAGAGGAATCCTGATCTCCAGTCCGGTGATAAAACGGCTATCGCCCGCCATATCGCCTGCGGCGCCCTCCGCTACTTCATGATCAAGTTCACCCGGAAATCGCTCATCATCTTCGACTTCGAGGAAGCGTTGAGCTTCGAGGGCGAGACCGGGCCTTACCTCCAATATACGCTTGTCCGCCTCAACAGCATCTTCCGCAAGCTCGAGGAGCGGGAGGGGATCAAGGCCGAGGATATCGCCGCGCGGGACCTATCGGCGCCCGCGTCCCTTGCCGCGCTCTCCAAGGCCGAGGCGGCCGACTTCTGGGGACTCGTTCTCTATGCCGCGCAGTTCGACGAGGAAGTCCTCCGCTCCATCCAGTCGCTCGAGTTCTCGCACCTGGCCAAGTTCACCTTCAACCTCTGCCAGAAGCTCAACGCTTACTACCATGTTTATCCCGTGCTCAACGAGGAGAACAGGGAGATCAAGGAGATTCGGCTCCGGACAATCCACTATATCCGGGAGACGCTGAGGAAAGCCCTGGACCTCATGGGAATCCCGGCACCGGCGAAGATGTGAATTCCGGGGACACCAGGTAAGACGGTGACACGCACCGAATGAGAAACGGTGACACGCGCCGTGTAAGATAGTGACACGCACCGAATTCAAGAGAATTCGGATGCGCGTCACCGACCGGAGCGCGTCACCGATTTGACGTCGAAAGGAGGATTGGATGATCGAAGTGGCAGGCCTCACCAAGAAATACGGTGACTTGCTGGCCGTCAAGGACCTGAGCTTCAAGGTCGACAAAGGCAAGATCTGGGGTCTCCTGGGTCCCAACGCGGCCGGCAAGACGACGACGATGAGAATCCTGACCGGGTATCTGCCCGCCAGCGACGGCAAAGCCGTCGTCGCGGGCTACGACGTCTTCGAGCAGCCGAACGAAGTCAAGCGGATCATCGGCTATCTCCCCGAGGTCGTCCCCCTCTACCCGGAGATGACGGTCGTCGATTACCTGAAGTTCGTGGCCGAGATCAAGCAAGTCCCGGCCGCGAAAAAGAAAGCGGCCATCGACAAGTCCGTCGAGGCCGCCGGGCTCGAGCCGGTCCGGGGCCGGCTCATAAAGAACATCTCCAAGGGATTCAGGCAGAGGGTCGGGATCGCCCAAGCCCTAATCCACGACCCCCAGGTCCTGATCCTGGACGAGCCCCTGATCGGCCTCGACCCGGCCCAGTGCAAAGATATCCGCGATCTTATCAAGCGGCTCAAGGGCGAGCACACCATCCTCCTTTCGACCCACATCCTGGCCGAGATCACCCAGACCTGCGACGGAGCGACGATTATCAACGAGGGGATGCTGATGGCCTCGGGGACGCTCGACGAGATCGCGGCTTCGGTCAAGGTCCGCGAGGGCGTCGTCCTCAAGCTCCGCAAGGGCGGCGAGGAAGCGGCGACCCAGTGGCGCCGTATCCCCGGCGTCGAGAAGGTCGGCCGCTCCGACAAGGAATACACGGTCGAGTGGTCCAAGGGCCAAGACCCGCGCGAGGACCTGGTCCGGATCGCCGTCGACAAGGGCTGGGGCCTCCTCGAGATGCGCTCCCTGGCCATGAACATCGAGGACCTCTACCTCAAGATCGTCTCGGGAGGGACGGCCCAATGAACAACATCTGGACGATCGCCAAGAAAGAGATCAAGACCTACTTCAGCTCCCCGATCGCCTACGCCGTCATGTTCGTCTTCTCGGCCCTGGTCGGGTTCTTCTTCTACAGCATCATGTGGTGGTTCAATTCCCAGGCGATGCAGCTGGCCCAGAACCCCACCTACTACCAGCAGCTCAACATCAACCAGCAGGTCTACTCGCCCCTGTTCGGGAACATGAGCATCATCCTCCTCCTGATGCTCCCCCTTCTGACCATGCGCCTGTTCTCGGAGGAAAAGAAGAGCGGGACCGTGGAGCTCCTCTACACCTCGCCCCTGAGCGTCTGGCAGATCATCCTGGGCAAATACCTGGCCTCGCTCATCGTCCTGCTGGCCATGCTCGGGCTGACCGGGATCCTGTCCATCTTCACCTTCGCCTTCGGGAATCCCGAGCTGATCCCGCTTCTGGCCGGCTACCTGGGACTGTTCCTGATGGGAGCGGCCTTCATCGCGGTCGGGATTTTCTTCTCCTCGCTGACCGAGAACCAGATCGTCTCGGCCATCCTGACCTTCGGCGCCCTCCTCCTGTTCTGGGTCCTCAACTGGGCCTCGTCGGCCGCCGGAGCGATCGCCAAGAGCGTCCTCGACTACCTGTCCATCTTCCAGCATTTCGAGGACTTCACCAAGGGAATCGTGGACACGACCCACCTCGTCTACTACCTGAGCTTCATTTTCCTGGGTCTGTTCCTGACCCATTCCGTCATCCAATCCCGCCGCTGGAGATAAGCCGTGGACAAGATCAAAAACAACCTCAATATGATCGGGCTGGCCCTGATCCTGGCCGCCATCGTCGGCATCAAGCTCTGGCCCTACAAGAAAATCGTTCCCATCGTTCTGGCCGTCCTGGGGATCGCGGCCTTGGCCTCTTACTTCGCCCTGAACCTGTCCTCGCTCAAAAAGGGCTTCAAGCGGAAATCCTTCCTGTACTCCTCGAACCTGATGCTGGTCGTCGTCCTGGTCCTGGCCATCGTCGTCCTGCTCAACGTCATCCTGGCCCGCAACCACCACCGCTTCGACTTCACCCAGGCCAAGCTCCATTCGCTGTCCGACCAGTCGGCGACCGTCCTCAAGGCCCTCAAGCAGGACATCATGGTCCGCTGCTTCTTCCGGGAGGGGAACTTCGGCCGGGCGGCCATGGAAAACCTTCTCAAGAACTTCACCTACCACTCGGGTAAGATCAAGTACGAATTCAGCGACCCCGACAAGAACCCGGGCCTGGTCAAGCGCTACGACGTGACCCAGGACGGGACCTCGATCTTCGAGGCCGGCGATAAAGACAATCGGATCACGACCACGACCGAGGGGGACGCCGTCAACGCCCTCATCAAGATCACCCGCGCCGCGAAGAAAACGATCACCTTCCTGGAGGGGCACGGCGAGCACACGATCGAGGGAAGCGACGAATTGGGCTATTCGAACGCCAAGGCCGAGCTCGAGAAGCTCGGCTACGAGGTCAAGAAGCTGGCCCTGGCCCTGGCCGACAACTTCCCCAAGGACTGCGCCCTCCTCGTCGTCCCCGGACCTCAGAAAGATCTTCTGCCCAACGAGATGGAGACGATCAAGACCTACCTCGAAACGGGCGGCCGGGTTTTCTTCATGAGCGATCCCGAGACGGCGACCGGCCTCATCCCCTACCTCCTGCAATTCGGCGTCAAGCTCGAAAACGACCTCATCGTCGACACCGTGTCGCGTCTGCTGGGCGGGGACTATTTCATGCCCGTCGTGACCGAATACGACTACCACGAAATCACCAAGAACTTCCGGTTCGCGACGTTCTTCCCCTACGCCCGCTCCGTGGACGCTCTGACCGAGGGCAAGCCCGACGGCGTAACGCTCACAGTCATCGCCAAGACGAGCCCCAACGCCTGGTCCGAGCGCGAGCTCGACCAGAAGGAAGTGGCCTTCAACAAGGACAAGGACAAGCTGGGGCCCATCTCGCTCGCCGTCGTGGGCACGGTCAAGAACAAGGCCGAAGAGAAGAAGGCCGAGGAGGCCAACCAGCCTCCGGCCGAAGACAAACCGGAAACACAGACGGAAGCCAAGCCGGAGGCCAAAGCCGCGCCGGCCGAGGCCAAGGACGCGCCGGCCGAACCCGCCGCCCCCAAGGGCGACGGCCGCCTGGCCGTCTTCGGCGATTCGGATTTCGCCTCGAACCGCTACTACAACATGTCGGCGAACGGCAATTTGTTCCTGAACACCGTCAACTGGCTGACCGAGGAGTCGGACCTCATCTCGATCCAGCCCAAAACCCAGAACCCCCGGACGATCCAGCTCGGCCCGTCCCAGGGCCGGATTCTGTTCTTTGTGGCCGTCCTCCTCATTCCGCTGGCCGTCCTCATCCTGGGCGTCTCGATCTGGATCCGGAGGCGGACGCTATGAAATCCCGGACCCTCCTCATCCTGTTCGCGATCGTCCTCGTCCTCCTCGCCTACGTCTATTTCTTCGAGTTCAAGGGCAAGGCCGCCCGGCAGGAGGCCAAGGAAAAAGCCGCAAAGCTCGTCGATGTCTCGGCCGACGACGTCCAGGCTGTGACCTTTAAGAAGGAAGACACGACGATCGCCTTCAAGAAAGACGATAAAGGAACCTGGACCCTGACCCAGCCCCTGGCCGCGAACGCCGACGAGAATGAGGTCTCGAACTTCGTCGACAGCTTCGTCAGCCTGACGCCCGACCGCACGGTCGAGGAAGCGCCCAAGGACCTCAAGGCCTACGAAATCCCCAAGATGGAGGTCACGCTCGAGCTCAAGGGCGGCAAGCCCCCGGTCAAGCTCCTGGTCGGCATGGAGAATCCCCTCGACAAGAGCTTCTTCGCCAAGAGGGAGGACCAGGCCAAGGTCGTCCTTCTTTCGAGCTCGATCAAGAGCTCCCTGGACAAAACCGTTTTCGACTTCCGGCAGAAGGACGTCTTCAAGTTCGATACGGACAAGGTCAAGACGATCGCGCTCAAGGCCAAGGACGTCGCCTGGCAGGCCGAGCGGAAGGACGCCGACTGGTTCCTGTCCAAGCCGTTCGCCGTCATGGCCAAGAAGACGCCGGTCGAAAACCTCCTGAATACGCTCTCCGAACTCAAGGCCAAGGCCTTCGTCTCCGAGGACAAGAAGCCCGACGAGGTCGCCAAGTTCAAGCTCGACAAGCCCGATTACGAAGTCCGCCTCCGCCTGCCGGCCTCCAACCAGGAGGTCGCCTTCGCCCTCCACAAGCTCGACGAAAAAGTCTTCGCAACGACCTCGGCCTCGACCAAGATCGTCGAGGTCGAGAGCTCGGCCCTGACCGATCTCGAGAAGAAGCCCGACGAGTATCAAGAGAAGCAGGTCGCCGTCTTCAGCTCCTGGGAGGCGACGAAGCTCGTCCTCAAGAAGGGCGGCGTCGCCCTCACCGTCGCCAAGGATAAAGACGAGAAGTGGCAGTTCGAAGCACCCTTCAAGGGGGCGGCCGACGGCGACAAGGTCGAGACACTGCTCCGCAAGATCGAGAGCCTCGAGGCGGCCGGTTTCATCATCCCGCCCGTCACGCTCAAGGACGACGGGCTGGCTTCGCCCCAAGCCGAGGTCGCCGTCACGGTCAAGGAACTCGGCGCCGACGACAAAGCCAAGGAGAGGGAAATCCGCCTCCTGGTCGGACGCGAGGATATCGAGAAGAAGCAAGTCGTCGTCAAGAACGCAAGCCTCGACTACCTGTTCTGGGTGGATCCGGAATTCCTGAAGGAGTTCCCGGCCAAGGCCGAGGACTGGAAGCCCGCCCCGCCTCCCGAGGAGAAAAAATAATTCCGGGGACACATCACTTAATTCCCCCTCCCGGTTCAACGTGTCCTGAAACGACGTTGAAAATATTTGGCGCGCTCTTATCATTCGTAATATCGGAGAGCGCAACGGCATTGAATTGACGAATAAAGGAAGCAGGCCAATCGAATTTCGGTCCGGGCTTCTCGGCTGGTATCGCGCGCGGCGCCGGAAGCTCCCCTGGCGCGGGACGAAAGACCCCTACAAGCTCTGGGTCTCGGAGATCATGCTCCAGCAGACGACCGTCCAGGCCGTTATCCCCTATTACGAGAGGTGGATGACGCTTTTCCCGGACGCCGCGAGTCTGGCCCGGGCGCCGCTCCGCAAGGTCCTCAAGGCCTGGCAGGGCTTGGGTTATTACCGGCGCGCTCAAAACCTCAGGGTCGCCGCGAAGATCATCGTCAATAATTACGGCGGCCGGGTCCCCGCCGATTTCGAGGAGATCTCAAAACTCCCCGGCGTCGGTCCCTACACGGCGGCCGCGGTCCTCAGCATCGCCTTCGATAAACCCTACCCGGTCGTGGACGCCAATGTCCGGCGGCTCATGATGCGGGTCCTGGCCATCCGGGGCGAGGCCGTTCCCAAGCACGACGCGGCCATCCTTGAGTTCTTGAAACCCGTCATTTCCAAGCGCAGCCCCGGGGCTTTCAACCAGGCATTAATGGAGGTCGGCGGCAGGATCTGCAAGCCTCGAAACCCGCTCTGCCCCCGCTGCCCGGCGCGGCCGGCTTGCTCGGCCTATCGGGAAGGACTCCAGGAGGTCATTCCGCGGCCGAGAAAGATGGCGCGGCCCAAGCGGATCGAGGCCGTCGTCGCGGTCATCGAGCGGGACGGGCGCTTCCTCATCCGCAAGCGTCCCGAGCCGGGGCTCCTGGGCGGGCTTTGGGAGTTTCCGGGAGGCAAGCGCAAACCGCGGGAATCCCGGGTGGCCGCGCTGCGCCGCGAACTCCGGGAAGAAGTCGGCGCCCCCACCCGGGACGAGAAGTTCCTGGCCAAGGTCCGTCACGCCTACACTACGTTCGAAGTCGACCTCTACGCTTATCGCTGCCGCCTCGAGGGCGAACCGGACCCGAGCCGCGGCCGCCTGAAATGGGTGACGTCCAAAGGCCTCCGCTATTATCCGTTCCCTTCGGGAAGCGCCAAGATCATCCGCCGGATCGAGGAAGGCAACGTGGCCTGAGATGGAGGTCTCCTATCGCTTCGTCCCCTACGGCGAGGACATCCTCCCCGAGCCCGGCGTCCTCGTCCTCGACGTCGGGATGAAAACCGTGCCCGGCGTCATCGACCACCATCATCCCCAAGCCGAGCCCGAATGCACGGCCTCGCTCGTCGTCAAACATCCGGACCTCGTCCTCGGCCACGACCTCCACCCGCTCCGGGAGATCGTCACCCACCGGCTGCCGGACTTCGACGCCCTGTCCGCGATCTTCCTATCCATCCGGCTGCTCGAAACGCGGCGGATCGACCCGGCCATGGAGCGGCTGGCCGCTTACACGAAGATGGTCGACACGGCCTCGCTCCCCGGCCGGATCGACCTCGGCGCGACGCCCTATTCCATCCTGCGCGCCATGTTCGCCGGCCGCAAGGGACCCGAGGAAGCGGCCAACGAATCCCGCGTCGTCGAGGGCCTCAAGTTCATGAGGTTCCTCCACGGCAAGGCCGCCGCGGGAGAGGACATCCTCGAGAACCGGCGCCTGTTCGCCGGGATCGAACGGTATGAAAGGGCCCAAAGGAAGGTTGAGGAGGACCATGTCCACTACCTCAACGACGTCCGGCGCGGACTCAAGCTGAAGCTCCGGCTGCCCCTGGCGTCCGGACAGGGCGCGAAGGAAGTCGACGGGCTCATCGTCCGCAATCCGAGCTCGTTCCTGCTCAAGGAATGGGCCCGCCGCGACCGAGAAAACGCCCCGGGCGGGAACGGATTCTCCTTCCTGATGACCAACTTCCTGGGGACGAGATACATCCTCGGCGTCGATCCGGGGAGCGGGATCAACCTCAAGGGCATGGCGGATCTGCTCAACCGGCGGGAGGCCGAAAAACGGCGCGAAGCCGGACGTCCCTTCACGGCCTGGTACGACGGCAACTGTCCCCTGTTCGACTTCCGGATCATCGATTCGCCCCAGGACCAGACCGCCCTCGAATACGAGGAAATCCTGGCCCTGCTCACCCGGTTCGGCAACGCTTCTTCCTGATTTTAAGTTTTAAGGCCGAAACGGGAATATAATTCGGGGTTCGGACATCTAAATAAGTGTAGGAATGCCGACGAGAGCGTCTTCCCGACACATGGATGCGATAGAACAGGGACTTCTCGATAGAGCCAGGCAGGGCGACCGCCGGGCTATGGAAGAGATCATCGTTCGCTACGAGCGGCCGGTGGCCGCGACCGTGACCGGGATACTGGGTTTCAGTCCGGAAGTGGACGACATCGGGCAGGAGACCTTCGTGCGCTTTTTTCGGGCCATGGATCGGTTTCGCGGCGATTCGCGGATCGGGACCTACATTATCCGGATCGCCATCAACCTGTCCCGGACGGAGCTCAAGCGGCGGAAGCGATTCGCCGCTTGGCCCGAGACCGATTTCCCGGACGGAGAGAACGCCGTTCCGAGACCGGGCCGATCTCCGGAGGACGACGGAGATGCCAGGTCCCTCGTCCGGGATGGGCTCCAGAAGCTCGAGCCTAAGTTCCGGGCCGTACTCGTCCTGCGCTTAATGAGCGGGTATTCAACCCAGGAAACGGCTAAAATCCTGCGCCTCCCCCAGGGCACGGTCCTGTCGCGCCTGTCGCGCGGACAGGCCAAGCTCAGGGAGATCATCGAAGAGCTGTCTTGCCGTCAAAACAGCGATTGAGAGTACGAGAGAGAAGGAGAGAGAGATGGACAAACGGCTGTTGAGGCTTCTCGTCCGGTCCCTGGAGGGGCCCCTCAAAAAAAGGGACCGACACCGATTGGACCGGGCGCTGTCCGAATCCGAGGAACTGAGGCGCGCCCGCGACGAGATCGAGGCCATGCGCCGGGACCTTGCCTCCGGCGCCGCCGATTCCTTCCGTTCCGGATTCGTCGGCCGCGTCCTGGCCGGCCTCGAAGCGGCCGACAGCGAAGACGGGCGGCAGATGCTCTTCTACGCGGGGTTCCGAAAAGTCTTCTGGCGTTTCACGCTGGCCGCCCTGTTTATCCTGGCCGTCCTGATTTCCTACAACCTGGCCCACAGCGAGCTCCTCCCCGCCAACGATCTCCTTTACGCCTCCGACCAGACCGTAGGCGAATTTCTGAATCTTCCCATTTTTTAACGGGAGAAACGAACATGAGCGCCAAATCTAAAATCATCCTTCACATGGGCGTGACTTTGGTCGTGGGCATCGCCATCGGCGTCCTCCTTAACCGGGCCGTCATCCAGAAGCGGATTCGCGACGTCATGGAAAGGCGGGCGGCCGGCATGTTCCTGCCCGTCCGGGAC